>CAYUAG010000072.1:0-19952 GCA_964442615.1 uncultured bacterium | reverse complement strand
TGGCAAAGAAATTGAATATCGAATATCGATTAAGGAATGATTATTTAAGAAGTTGATGGCGGAAAAGAAAATCCATCTTTTTTCCCGGATCAAGTCCAGAACAAGCTCTTGATCAGTTGCCAAGGGTCTCCCTTAAAGGAGAGGAAAAAATCTCCCTCTCTTTTCAAAGAGAGGGAGAAACAGGGGGTGAGTTTGGAAACTCATCCGTTTTAATCAAAGGCTATGTTTGCTGTATTGAGATGTCTATTAAACTCATCCCCAAGCTCCTTCTCTTCAGAAAAGAGAAGGAGCTCACGAATCGCCCCTTGGGCACAGCTTCTGAACAATCTTCAGAAGATAGAAGTAAATAGGTTTTGATGGAAAGGGTAGTGGATCTAACTTCTATCTTCCATCTTCTAATAACTACATATTTTATATCATCATCAAAATATTTAATCCAAGTACATCAGTTCTTGCTATTTATCTCTCCCATCTAAAAAAATTATCTAAAATTTCTTGATTTAATATCAAAATAATAGTAACTTAATTATTAAAATTATATCTGGAGGAATTGATGAACTTCTTAAATAAATCTTTAGATTATCGTATTAAGGTTATAACAGGTAGTCTTATCTTCTTATTTTCATTCATACTATACTATATCACTGTAGCACCGACAACTTCTTTCTGGGATTGCGGGGAATTTATAGCCTGTTCTTATACTCTCTCTGTTATGCATCCTCCTGGTGCTCCTCTTTATTTAATTATGGGAAGAGTATTCAGCATGATACCCTTTATAGGAGATATCGGTTTAAGGGTAAATATAATTTCGGTTTTAGTCAGTGCTGCTACTGTTTTTTTTACATTTCTGGTGATAATTCAATTGATACAACACTGGCGGGGAGAGCCCAGAAATACTGAAGATAGAATAATTCTTTATGTTAGCAGTGTTTTTGGGGCACTCGCATTTGCTTTTAGTGATAGTTTTTGGTTTAATGCTGTGGAGGCTGAAGTATACTCTGCTTCCATGTTTTTTACTTCTCTTGTTGTTTGGCTAGCACTTAAATGGGGTGAATATTCTGAAAAGAAGGCAAGTATTCTTCTTATATTTTTTATATTTTATTTGTTCGGACTTGCTGCCGGATTGCATCTTTTAAATATTCTCGTTTTTCCCTTTGTGTTATTAATTGTTTATTTCCATGATAATCAAATAGTAAGAAGACTGTTCATGCTGATAACTATTCAGGCAGCAGTGCCGCTTATTTTTTATTTTATTTTCTATCAATTTGATCCATCCGGATTATCCTACGAAGAGATGATAAAGCATCAGACTCATGCTGGAAATTTTTTAAAATGGTTTGGTTTAACCTGGATAGTTATCTCTCTTGCCTATATGTTTTATAAGGATAGAAAAGTATTTTATTACTGGTGGATTATTCCCCTACTTATAATTGTTGCCTATTCATTATATCTTTTAATTTATATCAGAGCAAATCTTCATCCTCCCATCAATGAGAATGATCCTTCCACCTTAGAAGCAATGAAGGATTATCTTTCTCGTAAACAGTACGGCCAACAAAGTTTATTGTTGACTTTCCCTTACCGGGTTGCGGATTTCTGGAATTATCAGATCAATTTTATGTTTAACAGATATTTTACCTGGCAATTTATTGGTAAAGGAATTACAATAGACGCTCAGGATAGAATTATAGAAGTTATTAGCTTCAGAGGGCTTTACGGATTACCTTTTCTAATTGGATTATTGGGTGCTGTACATCATTTTTTTCGTGATTGGAAGCGTGCCCTTGCAGTATTTATTTTATTTTTCATCATGGGATATGGTATTATTATCTATTTAAACCAGCCGGATCCTCAACCAAGAGAAAGGGATTATTCTTATGTTGGGGCATTTTTTGCTTTTGCCTTGTGGATTGGAATAGGAATGGCCGGGATTTTTGAGAGTATTGTACAGGGTTTAAAGAATAAAACAAAACTTAAATATCTTGTAATTATTATAACAGGTTTAGTATGTTTTGTTGCCGTACCTGTTAATATGTTTGCATTTAATTTCAAAAGTCATGATCGTTCGGGAAATTATGTTGCCTGGGATTATTCTTATAATATTTTGCAATCTTGTGAGCCTAATGCAATTTTATTTACAAATGGTGATAATGATACTTTTCCTTTGTGGTATCTACAGGAAGTTGAAAAAATAAGAAAAGATGTAAGGGTGGTGAACCTTTCTCTTCTCAATACTCATTGGTATATTGAGCAACTTCAAAATATGGAGCCAAAGATACCTCTTTATTTATCAGAATCCAGAATTAAACAATTGTATCCAATGCAGTGGAAAACTCAAAAAATTGAAATACCTGTACCAGATAAAATTCGAAATAAACTTGAAAATCAGTTGAAATCTGAAGAGTATGATACTTTAAAAAACAGGATTGAATTTACTATAAAACCAACTATGACCAGCGGCAACATCAAGGGAATTCGAGTTCAGGATATGATGATTTTAAGAATAATTCAGGTTGTTCAGTGGCAGAGACCTGTATATTTTTCCTTAACAGTATCCAATAAAAATAGATTACAACTTGATTCATATCTAAGGGTAGATGGAATAGTATTTAAGCTGGTTCCATATAAAGTTAACAAACTAAATCCAGAGATTATAAGTGAAAATTTATTAAAGAAATATAAGTATAGAAATTTAAATAATCCTAAGGTTTACTATAACCTGAGAATAAAAAAGTTAAGTCAAAATTATAGAACAGCTTTTAACCAGCTTGCTGGTTACTATATCAGTCAGGAAAAAAATGATAAGGCAATAGAAATATTGGATACGATGCAGAAAATAATTTCTCCTGAGGTTATTCCCTTTTCATCTGAAATTTCAGCCATGCTTATTGTAGACACTTACCTTAAAGCAGGTAAATCGGTGGATTATAAGAATTATATCAAAAATATAATTCCTGGACTTTATCAAAATAAACAGGAAAGATTAAGACTTGCGAGCTTTTACATGTATGTTTTAGGTGCTCCAAAACGGGTAGAAGAATTACTCACACCACTTTTAAATAAACATCCTGATGATGGAGAAGTATTTATAACTTTAGTTAGATACTATTTGAGAAACAGTAACCATGAGAAAGCTATCAATATTCTTGATACATGGTTACTGCGGCATCCGGGTGATACCTATGCGAAAAAAGAACTTGAACGAATAAGAAGCTTAGCAGAGAATGATACTATAACAAATTAATTTAGGGGATTGAAATTTTCAAAATAAACATTGTTTGGGAGATGAGTTGATGAATGTAAAAAATTGGTCTTTGAATAAAAAGATACATGTTTTTAGTACAATTTTAGTTTTTGTTATATCTCTTTTTGCTTATCTTCGTACAGTTGCACCCACTACTTCTTTTTGGGATTGCGGGGAATTTATTGCCTGTTCAAAAATTTTAGGAGTTATGCATCCTCCAGGAGCACCGCTATATCTTTTAATTGGCAGAATCATGACTATACTTCCCTTTATTTCTGATACTGGATTAAAAGTAAATCTTTTTTCTGTTTTTGTTAGTGCAGCAACCATTTTGTTTACTTATCTGATAATTGTTAAACTTATTCAAAGATGGAGAGGGGAAGCTAAGACCTGGGAAGACAGAGTAGTTATTTATTTTAGCGGTATTTTTGGTAGTCTTTCTTTTGCATTTTCTGATAGTTTTTGGTTCAATGCCGTGGAAGCCGAGGTTTATGCTTTTTCTATGTTTTTTACTGCTCTGGTTATATGGCTTGCCATGTACTGGGAAGAGAGATCAGAGAAGAGTGGAAGTATTCTGATCATTCTTTTTATTTTTTATTTATTTGCACTTGCCACTGGTGTACATTTGTTAAACATCCTGGCTTTTCCTTTTGTATTATTAATTGCTTTTTTTCATGAGAATGAAACTGTTAAAAAACTTCTTTTATTACTTACTGTTCAGGTTGGCGTACCTATGCTGCTGTATATGGTTTTCTATCAGTATGATCCTTCTAAAATCAGTGCTTATAATGAAATGATAGCCTATCAAAATAAGGCAGGTAGTTTTTTGAAATGGTTTGGATCTATCTGGCTTGTTTTAACTCTGATTTACATGTATAACAAAGATAAAAAAGTTTTTATGATCTGGTGGATTGTACCTGTTATCATATTTATTGGTTATTCATTATATATATTAATTTATATTCGTGCTAATCTTAATCCACCTATAAATGAGAATTCACCTACAACGTTACAGGCTATGGGAGATTATTTAAAAAGAAAACAGTATGGAGAGCAAAGTATGCTCTTAACATTTTTATACAGAAAAGCTGAATTCTGGAGCTACCAGATAAATTTTATGTTTAACAGATATTTTGCCTGGCAGTTTATTGGGAAGGGTTCCACACTTGATTACCATAACAGAATAGTTGAGATAATAAGTTTCCGGGGATTATATGGAATTCCATTCCTGGTAGGTCTCTGGGGAGCCATTCATCATTTTTTCAAGGATAAAAAGCGTGCTATTGCAGTTTTAGTTCTTTTTTTCATGATGGGATATGCAGTAATCATTTATTTAAACCAACCAGATCCCCAACCGAGAGAAAGAGATTATTCTTATATTGGAGCCTTTTTTGCGTTTGCTTTATGGATAGGTATTGGATTTGCTGGATTTTGTGAGGCAGTGGAGAGTTTTCTTGAAGAAAAGCAGAAGTTAAAAAAGATTGGTTTTGTAATTTGTTCTGTTTTACTATTTGTTGCTGTTCCTTTAAATTTATATGCTTTCAACCATCACAGTCACAGCAGAAGAGGTAATTATGTTGCCTGGGATTATTCCTATAATATATTGCAGTCTTGTGAACCTAATGCAGTTGTTTTTACAAATGGAGATAATGATACTTTTCCCTTATGGTACCTACAGGAAGTTGAAAATATTCGGAGAGATATAAGAGTTGTTAACCTGTCTTTATTAAATACACCCTGGTATATAAAACAACTTCGTGATCAGAAACCTAGGATTTCAATAGATATGAGTGATGAACAAATTAATAATATTTCCTATATTGGCTGGAAAACCACTCAATTTTCAATTTCTATTAATAATAAAACAAGAAAGGAAGAGTTGAAAAAATTACAAGAAAAGAATAAAAAGGTAGATTTATCTGATGTGCCCTCTCAAATGGTATTTACACTCTCTCCAACTTTTCCTGAAAAACAACCACAGGTTCTCAGAGTACAGGACATCATGGTATTAAGAATTTTAGAGAAAGTTAATTGGAAACGACCTGTTTATTTTGCTGTAACGGTTGCAAGAGAAAATCTTCTTGGTTTACATCGTTTTCTACGAATGGATGGTCTTGCCTATAAAATTGTACCATTCACAAGAAGAAGTGAGATTGAGCCGGGTGTTCTCTCAAAAAGTCTTTTTAATAAATTTCAATTTAGAAATTTAAATAATCCCAATGTGTATTATAGTGATGATACTATAGATCTTTTACAGAATTATAGATCCGCTTTTATTCAATTAACCTATTCTTATGTTGCTAATGATAATAATGATAAAGCAATAAAGACGCTTGAATCCATGTCAAGATTCCTGCCGGCAAAAGTAATACCATATACTCATAAAGCACTTGCTATGAGAGCTGCTGAACTTTATAGAAGAGTAGGAATGAGACCTGAAGCTGAACAACAATTGCTTCATTTTAGAGAAGATGTAAAAATTTCTGATGTTGAAAAAGCAATTATTCAGAGTCAAACAGCTCAGCAAATGAATGATTGGGATAGAGCAGAAACACTATTATTAGATGTTTTAAATTCTCAACCCAACAATGTAGAAATTATCAGTGAACTTTTAAGAGTCTATGAATTATCAAAACAGTATGATAAAGAAATTGATTTACTTACTAATGTTATTAAAAGGTATCCTAATTCTCCAGTTCTTACAAAAAAACTTGAGGCAATAAAAAAATTGAAATCGGAAAATTAATTTTTATATGTTAATACCAAAAGTAACAGTCATTATACCACATTACAATGGCGAGAAGATTTTAAGAAGGTGTTTAAAATCATTGCATAATACCTCCTTTGACAATTTTAAAATATTAATTGTTGATAATGGTTCCTGTGATAATAGTATTCACATGGTAGAAACTGAGTATCCTGATGTGGACATTATACAAAGCAAGAAAAATCTTGGTTATGCTGGTGGGTGTAATCTTGGTATAAAATCGTGTGATAGTAAATATGTTGTCCTTCTAAATAATGATACAAAAGTAGAACCAGATTGGTTGGAATTAATGTTAGAAGCTATTGAGTTGGAGGACAGAATTGCGGCTGTTCAGCCAAAAATTCTTTCCATACAGCAGACAGATAGATTTGATTATTGCGGTGCTGCTGGTGGTGAAATAGATATTTTTGGTTATCCCTTTGCAAGAGGAAGGATTTTTTATACTCTTGAAAAAGATTATGGGCAGTATGATACTACCAGAGAGATTTTTTGGGCTACAGGTGCTGCAGTTTTGCTCAGAAGATCTGTATTAGAAAATGTAGGATTACTGGAAGAGGATTTTTTTGCCCATATGGAAGAAATTGACCTTAATTGGCGAATGCATTTAGCTGGTTATAAGGTTGTTTCAGAACCTAAAGCAGTTGTTTATCATCAAACCGGGGGTACTCTTGGTGAAGATAAATTTTTTAAAATGGTATTAAATCATAGAAATAATCTTTTAATGATATTACGTAATTATTCATTAATAACTTTATTGTGGCTTTTCCCAATACGAATTTGCTTGGAAATTATTACGATTATCGGATTTCTCATAAAATTTAAACCTAAAAGATCAGCAGCAGTTATGGTAGGACTGGGGGGAGTCATTGCTCATTTTATGACTGTTTTAAAAGGCAGGATGTTAGTAAAATCTATTCGTACTTTTGATGATGATAAAATATTTAAAAAAATGTATCGTGGTAGTATAGCTATAGACTATTTCATAAAAAAAATCAATACAACAAAGGGCTTAAATAAATAAGTAGGATTCTTTGATTAAAAAAAGTTTAAATGCTCTGCTAAAACTTATTGTTAGTTTTGTTCTTATTGTATTTCTCATTAAACGGATTGGTTTTTCCAGTATTATTGAAGAAATTAGTTCGGTTACAATTGTATGGATTATTTTTGCATTTTTTATTTTTTTAAGCAGTCATTTTTTTGGGAGTTATCAATGGTGGTTGCTTTTACAATCTGAAGAGATTAAAATTAAGTTTTCCAAAGCGACTGGATTTTATTTTGTAGGTTTATTTTTTAATAATTTTTTACCAAGTAGTTTAGGTGGTGATTTATTCAGAATGTTTGATGTACATAAATTTTCCCAGAAAGGGACCAGTGCTGTTTCCAGTGTTATTATTGATCGATTTATGGGCTTTTTTGTTTTATCCTGTTTTGCAGTTTTGCTGTTTCCTGTGATAATAATTGAAAATGTGTTTAATCGACATTATATATTTTATTTTTCAATTTTTATTTTTGCCTGGATTTTTGTACTATTTTTGTTTTTTAATAAAAGATTTGCTCAACCTTTTGTCTGGATATATGAGAAAATAGTACCAGAAGGAATTCATTTGAAAACCAGAGAAGTATATAGAAAAATAAACCATTTTGGTAAATCTAGGTCTTTATTTTTTAAACTAATTTTCATTTCTTTACTTATTCAATCTCTGCGGATTTTCATGCATTATCTTGTCAGTAGATCCCTGGGCATACATGTATCTTGTAGCTATTTTTTTTTCATAATCCCTTTTATAGCAATAGTATCAAGTTTACCAATTAGTATTGGTGGGATAGGTATTCGTGAATCTATTGGAATGATTCTCTTTAGTAATATAGCAGGAATTCAAAATGATATTGCTGTATCAATCGAGTTTTTAGCATATTTAGTTGCAATTATAACTAGTTTTCCGGGAGGAATAATTTTTATTATGAGAAGGAGAATTAATAAAAAAAGTTTATAAATATTTAGTTTAGGAGATTTAGTTATGCATAAGAAAATATTATTTATTTCATCAATTTTAATGATTATTTTGGTTTTATCAATATTATTGGTGAATAGTAATGGAAATAGTTTTGTTCCATCTTTTTTGGTTTCCTGTTCTATTAATCCAAATTGCTGGTGGGATGAAGGAGTTATAGGAGTTATGGCTGATTCTTCTGATTGGCAGGGGATACAAGTAAATCTCATAAATACTTTTGAACATATAATCCGTACACCACAATCAGAATCTACTTTTAGATTAAAACATATACCCATGAATCAATTTGAGTTGTACACTAGATATAAATATTTAATTATTGCTTCAACTATGAGCTCAAGCGGAAAAATTGGACAGATTGTTCAGGAACAGTTACAGGATTCTTTAATTAGAAAAGGTGTGTTAGAGGGAGAATACTATGTGTTTCCCTTGCGTAATCAATGGGCAAAGGATCAGTTAATAGCAGTATTAGTTGCAAAGGATATCCAGACTTTAAGAAAAAAAATTACTGCTAATAGTGATTTTATTTATACTATTTTTAAATCTGATTATGATGAATTTATTCAATCTACAATTGAAGGAACTAGGGCAAACCAAAAATTAGAGAAAGAATTATTAGAAAAATATGATTGGACATTATTACTTCAAAGAGACTATTTTGTAGTGCAAGAATTTCCCGCGGAAGGTTTTATCTGGTTTAGACGTTTAATGCCGGAAAGATGGATTTTTGTCCGTTGGATTGATGGTGGGGATATTGATATGCTCAGACCTGAGTGGCTGGTTAAGGAAAGAAACCGAATAGGTGCGAAATATTATGGAGGAGACAGAGTAGTAAATAAGTATTTATTCTCTAGACAAAGTGAATTTTTAGGCAGGGAAGCTCAAATAACCAGAGGGCTCTGGGAAAATGTGAGTAAAGTAAAAGGCGGACCATTTATGAATTATGCCTTTTATGATCCTCTTTCCCGCAGAGTTTTCATAATAGATTGTGCAATGTATGCTCCTCAAAAAGATAAATTACCGTTTTTGCATCGAATGGAAGTTATTGTAAAAACTTTTAGAACTATCTTTGATAAGGAGGAATAGATGGCTACTAAACAAGTAGTTGTTATTATGGGAAGTAATTCTGATAAAAAAGTAATGGATAACTGTTTGGAATATTTAGATTATTTTAGTATTTCCTATGAAGTAAAAGTACTTTCAGCTCATAGAAATCATGTAGAATTGGATCAATATATTAAGGAGCTCGAATCAAAAGGTACGGAGGTTATTATAGCAGGTGCAGGTATGGCAGCAGCATTACCAGGAGTTATAGCCTCAAAAGTAACCATACCGGTTATTGGTGTACCTATTGATAGTTCTCCTTTATCAGGAACTGATGCTCTCTATTCTATGGTTCAAATGCCTCCCGGAATACCAGTTGCGACAGTTGCTATTGGATCTGCTGGGGCAAAAAATGCAGCAGTACTGGCCCTGCAAATTTTGGCTCTCAAGGATTCTGTATTAAAAGATAAACTTGTTCAATTTCGTAAAAATAAGAGTAAATTATCTAAGTAATAGATTTGACATTGTTCACTCTCATATACTTTCCACAAGGTCATTCAAATTAGTTTGATAACCTGAATTACAAAGGAGAAACTTTTAATGGGTGAATCAAAAAAAGTTTTTGGAATAAATAAAAAAATAGTAGTGATTATCCCAACCTATAATGAAGCATATAATATTCAAAGATTAATACCTGAGATTTTAAAACAGCATCCTAATATTGAAATTTTAGTTATTGATGATAATTCATCTGATGGTACATCATCTGTAGTGGAAAAGATAATGGAAAAGAATAAAGTAATTAATTTAATCAAGCGTTCTTCTAAAATGGGATTAGGTACTGCTTATGTTGAAGGTTTTCGTTATGCTTTGAAGAAAAAGTATGATTATATATTTGAAATGGATGCTGATTTTTCCCATAATCCTAATACTATACCTGAATTCATTAAAATGATTGAAGATTATGACCTGGTTATTGGTTCACGATATGTAAGAGGAGTGAATGTCATAAATTGGCCTTTATCACGATTACTTTTATCGTGGTTTGCCAACTTATATACTAGAATCATAACTGGTTTGCCTATAAAAGATTCCACCAGTGGATTTAAATGTTTCAGACGAAAAGTACTGGAAGCTATTAACTTGGATAAAATAAATTCTGATGGTTATAGTTTTCAGATTGAGATGCATTTTAAAACCTGGAAAAAAGGATTTAAAGTAGTTGAAATTCCAATTATATTTACTGATCGTTATCATGGTGAATCAAAAATGAGTTCTGGAGTTATTCGTGAAGCTATTTTTATGGTATGGAAATTAAGAATTTTAAGTATATTAGGAAAAATTAATTAATGATTGAGCTTTCAGTAATAATTGTTAACTATAATGTTCGACAATTACTTGAACAAGCATTAATTTCCATAAAAAAGGCAGTAAAGGAGATTTCATGTGAAATATTTGTAGTTGATAACAATTCAAGCGATGGTAGTGATATTTTGGTACGGGAACGTTTTCCTGAAGTTACATTAATATCAAATGATATAAATCTTGGATTTTCCAAAGCAAATAATCAAGCTCTTAAATTAGCAAAAGGAAAATATATTTGTTTAATAAATCCTGATACCATTGTTCAGGGAGATACTTTTGATGTCTGTCTGGAATATTTTAAAAAACACGATGAAGTGGGTGCATTAGGATGTAAAATAATTAATCCTGATGGGACTCTTCAGCTGGCTTGCCGACGTAGTTTTCCAACTCCATGGGTGGCCTTTAGCAAAATAATTGGTCTAAGTAAATTGTTTCCCAAAAGTAAATTATTTGGTAAATATAATCTTTCCTATTGTAATCCAGATGAAACCATTGAAGTTGATGCTATTTCCGGTTCTTTTATGATGGTAAGAAAAGAGACAATTAATGATGTAGGGTATTTTGATGAATCGTTTTTTTTATTTGGAGAAGATCTTGACTGGTGTTACCGTATAAAAGAAAAAGGGTGGAAAATAGTATATTTACCTACGACAAAGATTATTCACTATAAAGGAAGTAGTACAAAAGAGGCAGCCTTTGATAGTATAAAAGTATTTTATAAAGCTATGCAGATATTTGTAGGAAAACATTCTAAAAAGGGTTTTTCAATAATTCCCAGCTGGTTTCTGTTAATAGGTATTTGGATTCGGGGTGGTTTGTCATTTTTGATGAAGTTACTAAAAATAATTTCTATTCCATTTATAGATTTATTATTTATTCAAATTTCATTATTATTATCAATTATAATTAAATTCAATGATTTTCATGTATGGTTTTCTTATGCTTTTATTAATAGTATCTATTCAGTTGTGTGGTTAATTTCTTTTTTATCTGTTGGTTTATATTCAAAAGGAGTAAAAAATTATTTTAAGGCTTTGGAAGGAGTTGTTGTTGGATTTGTGATGAATGCAGCCATAACTTTTTTCCTGCCTCAGTATGCTTTTTCTCGTCAAGTTTTTATAGTAGCAGCTTTATTAAACTTAATGTTTATTTCTGGTTGGCGAATACTATTATTTTTAGCTACTAGTTCTTCTAAAAATAGATTTTTTAATTTTATTAGCAGTTATATGTTTCAAAAAAGAGTATTAATAGTTGGCACTGATTCTTTAGCAAAACGTATTATGAGAAGAATACATAATGGTCCTACTATGAAATATAATGTAATTGGATTTATCGCTTCAAAAAAAAATAATTTATTAGAAACTGAAATTGCCGGGAAACCTGTATTAGGAAGTTTAACAGATTTAAAAAGACTTGTCATTGCTCATAAGATTAATGAAGTTATATTTTCACCAGAATCAATAGAAAGTAAGCATTTATTAAATATTATAGTTGATACTAAAAAGTTAAATATTGATTTTAAAATTGTACCAGAAAGTGATGATAAGATTATTGGTAATACTGATATTGATAATCTTGATCAGATTCCCTTAGTGGACTTTGATTATAGAATCTATAGAATTTCAAATCTTATCATTAAAAGAACTTTTGATTTGATAGTGAGTTTTATATTTTTTCCTTTCTTAATTCCCTTTTTTTTGTATATTTTAGTGTCAGTAAAATACAGTTTTAAGCGATTGGTTATTTCCAATGGTATTGGAGGAACTGATAAAATATTAATTGTATTTAAGGATGGAAAGAAAATTTTTAATAACTTAGGTCTGGTTACACTTTTATTTGAAGTTATGAGAGGAAAACTTACCTTAGTTGGTACTCAAATAATTTTTTATGATTCAAATATTAAAGAATATGGATTTAAACCTGGTATAACAGGCATTGTTCAACTTTATAATAATAAATCAGAAAAAGAAAAATCTAGATTAAATGAGTTCTATTTGAGAAATTATTCAATCTTGTTAGATTTAGAGATACTATTTAAATCAATTTTCAGAAAATTGATATAGCTGCCTTAGTGGGAGATTTATATGCCAAAATTTATTTTAGATTTTGAAAAACCAATAGTTAAACTTGAAGAGAAAATAAATGAAATGAAAGCATATTCTAATAATGAGAATGTTGAGCTTTCTGATGAAATAGAGCGACTTGAGAAGAAGCTTAAAATTTTAATGAAACAAACATATTCAAATCTTAATCGTTGGCAAATAGTTCAATTAGCTAGACATCCAGATAGACCGTATTCACTTAATTATATTGATAAAATATTTACTGATTTTATTGAGCTCCATGGTGATAGATATTATGGCGATGATCCTGCTTTAGTAGTTGGTTTATCAAAATTAGATGGTGATCCAGTTATGGTTTTAGGCCAGCAAAAGGGAAGGACAACTAAGGAAAAATTATATAGAAACTTTGGTATGATGAATCCTGAAGGTTACAGGAAAGCCATCCGGTTAATGAAGTTAGCAGCAAAATTTAAACGCCCAGTTGTAATATTCATAGATACTCCAGGTGCGTATCCTGGGCTTGGTGCTGAAGAGAGAGGACAGGGGGAAGCTATAGCCCGAAATCTTTTTGAGATGTCTCATCTTCCCATACCAATACTGATTATTATTATTGGTGAAGGAGCTTCAGGGGGTGCATTAGGAATAGGTCTGGGAGATAGAACCTTAATGATGGAGAATACTTGGTATTCTGTTATATCTCCGGAAGGATGTGCGGCAATTTTATGGCGGGATGCTTCTAAGAGTAATTTGGCTGCAGAAGCCTTAAAATTAACTGCAGAAGATCTTATTGAATTGAATATTATTGATGAAGTCATTAAAGAACCTTTGGGTGGAGCACATCGTGATCTGGATGCTACTTCTTCAATATTAAAGAAAAGAATTAAGTACCATCTTAATCAACTCTCTCAATTTAATGAAGATGAATTGGTTACAATGAGGCTTGAAAAATATAGTAAGATGGGATTTTATAAGGAATAGAATATGTCTGAAAAGGTTCATTTTTTTAAGCACAGAGTACGTTACGCTGATACAGATAAAATGGGTGTTGTGTACCATTCAAGATATTTTGAATGGTTTGAAGCGGCAAGAACTGAAATGTTAAGAGATGCCGGATTCCCTTATAAAAAAATTGAAGAATCAGGTATATTCCTGCCAGTTATTGAAGCAAATTGTAAATATTTTCAACCAATTTCATATGATGAACTTGTCACTGTAAAAACAACCTTACAAAGTTTTACAAAAGCAAGACTATGGTTGTCTTATGAAGTAAGTGTTAATGATAATAATTTTCCCAAAGCCGAAGGGTATACAATCCATTGTTATATGAGAGAGGATGGTAAACCGGTGAGAGCTACTCCAGAGTTAGTAAAATTTTTTAAATCTTTACATTAAAATTATTGGAGTTAGTAATGGCAAAATTAAAAGTAGAAGATTTAGAGAGAATAAAAAATAAAACCAGAAAAATGACTAATCTACGTGAAGGAGCAGGGAGAGGAAAGATTACTGTCCATATGGGCACTTGTGGAATTGCTTCTGGGGCAAGAGAGATTATGAGTACACTTTTAGAAGAAATTGATAAATCTGGAGTAGATGATATTATTGTAAAAACCTCTGGCTGTGCGGGCTTCTGTAGTAAGGAACCTATGATAACAGTAGAATTAAAAGATAACCCACCGGTAAAATATGGTGATCTTACTCCGGCCAAGATGCGACAGATATTTAAGAACCATGTGATAGGGGGTAATGTTGTAAATGATTATATTCTTGTTTTAGGTAGTGAAAGAATAGGATAATTTTGATTTATTTATGGAGGAGATTTTATGCTTAAAAAGGAGTTACTTGAAATACTTGCCTGTCCAAAATGCAAGGGGGATTTGGAATACGATACAAAAAACAATAAATTAATATGCAATCAATGTAGATTAAAATATCAAGTAAAGGATGATATCCCAATTATGCTTATTGATGAAGCAGAAAAGTTTTAAATGAAGTTGTAAAGCAGCTATAATTATTTTAAATTAAATTAGTAAGATTAAGAGCATTTTTTGAAAAATTATTAATTGAGGGAGATGCTCATTATTTTTTATAAAGAAATTTTATTTTTAAGTAAATGGGAATAAATAAATTAAATAAATAACTATCTAACATTTTTGACACTATCATGTATTTTGAAAGGAGAATTTCATGAGTAATGAGGCGTATAATCCATTTAATACTGCACAAGCTCAATTCGACAAAGTTTCTGAAATACTTGAATTGGAACAGGGTACAAAGGATCTCTTAAGAAATACGATGCGGGAATATCATTTTAATATTCCTGTACGTATGGATGATGGTACTGTAAAGGTATTCAGAGGTTTTAGAGTTCAGCATAATGATGCAAGAGGACCATGTAAAGGTGGTATTCGGTTTCATCCACAAGAAACTATTGATACTGTTCGCGCATTATCCATGTGGATGACATGGAAATGTGCTGTGGTGGATATTCCTCTTGGTGGGGGCAAAGGAGGCGTGATCTGTGATCCCCATAATTTGAGTTTACGCGAGCAGGAGCAAATCTGTCGTGGCTGGATACGTCAATTAGCAAAAGCTATTGGTCCGGTTCGGGATGTACCAGCTCCGGATGTCATGACCAATGCACAGCATATGCTTTGGATGATGGATGAATTCGAAGCAATTCAAGGTGGAAGATACCCGGGTGTTATTACTGGAAAACCTGTAGGATTAGGCGGATCCCTGGGAAGAACGGAAGCAACAGGGTATGGAGTGATCTACACGGTTCGAGAAGCCTTAAAAAAAATGGGTATCAAACCAGAAGAAACAACCGCCAGTTGTCAGGGATTTGGAAATGTATCACAATATGCCATTGAACTGTATCACCGACTCGGCGGTAAAGTCATAGCAGCATCTTACTGGGATCAGGATGATCAAAAAGCATATACCTTTAAGAAGAATTCCGGTTTAGATCTGAATGAGCTTCTTCCCATAACAGATACATTTGGAAGTATTGATAAAGAGAAAGCTAAGAAATTGGATTATGAAATTTTGGATGGTGATGCCTGGATTATTCAGGATGTAGAAATCCTCATCCCTGCAGCTTTAGAAAACCAGATTAATTCAGAAAACGTAGGTAAAATTAGTAAAAAGGTAAAAATTATTGCCGAAGGAGCAAATGGACCAACTGCGATTGAAGCGGATAAGTTGATTTATGATCGTGGTATTTTTTTGATTCCTGATTTCCTTGCTAATGCAGGAGGTGTTACCTGCAGCTATTTCGAACAGGTGCAATGTAATATGAACTATTTTTGGGAAAAAGAAGAGGTTTTAGAAAAACTAGATTCCAAGATGACCAATGCTTTTCAGGCAGTAAGTGAAATTTCAAAAAAGAAAAATTTATATATGCGTGATGCAGCTTATGTCATTTCCATTGATCGTGTCGTTCAAGCATGTAAGAGTCGTGGATGGGTTTAGCTTGAATAAGTTTATAGCCATAAAATCACGAAAATACTAAATATAGACTAAGAAACAATACAAAGACTAAGAGCGGAGTCAAAAAGGCTTCGCTCTTATTATTTTCTCTATTGTTTTAATAGAAAATATATATTATATTTTCAGCAATGAATAAACAAAACAATCAAATCGATAAACTGCTTACAAATCTTCAGGAAAGAGCTAAGGAACTTAACTGTTTGTATAGAATTGAAGAGTTGCTAAATGATACAAATGCATCCTTAGAACAGCTTTTTCAAGGTGTAATTGATATTCTCCCCTGTGGTTGGCAGTATCCAGATGTTTGTCAGATTAGAATAATCTACAATAATAAAAAATATCAATCTCCAGATTATAGGGAAACACCCTTTGTCCAGAGTACTGAGATTGTAGTTCAGGATAAGATAGTTGGTAACATATATGTTTCATATGGAAAAGAAGTTCCACTAACCAATGGAAAATATTTTCTCAAAGAAGAAATAAAATTGATCAATACTATTGCTGATCGGATCGGTCATACAATTTTGCATAAAGAACTGGAGAAAGATTTTAATAAATGGGAGCGAATGAAAAAAAAGTTTCTAAAAGAAAAAACAGGTAAGTGGAGAGCCATATTAGACACACTTCAAAGATTAGATAAGAAACTTTATACATATATATCCAGAAAGATGCTAAATTATCTCTGTTGGAGAGGTTTTGAGGAAGCAAAAGTACTGCTTGAGAAATTCGGTTCAATTAAGAAGATTAGAAAAGAGGAAAATCTTGATGATATTAATCGCCCCAGTCAAAAACAGACGTGGGGACATATTTTAAATATAAGTAATGAAATTTTTCAGATTGCTTCGAAGAATTTGCAAGATGATCAAATAGTATCCTGTATCCAGAAATGGATACAGGAAGATAAATCAAGATTCCTGGTAAGGGCAATTGAGAATCATAATTCTTTATTATCAGATCTCATTGGTGCTATTATGCGCTACCGCTATATTGAATCCAAGGATACGGTTCTCTCTCCTTTTATTAAAAAAGGTTTATCTGTTTCATTAGTACGCCGTTTTCTTTCCGACGATTTAAAATTCATGAATATTGCAAAGAATTATATTGAAGTCCAGGATTATTTTGATCTTATTCAGCAAATTATATTTCCTGTTGGGAGTCAGGGTAAATTAGGTGGCAAAAGTGCTGGTCTTTTTTTAGCGACAAAAATAATTGATAAATCTCGAGAATCTAATGAGTTGTTGAATGATTTGAAAGTGCCAAAGACCTGGTATATCACCTCGGATGGATTGACAAGTTTTATTCACTTTAATAATTTAGATGAAGTCATTGAACAAAAATACAAAGAAAAAGATGAGATCCGGATTGAATATCCCAATCTTATTCAAATTTTTAAGAATTCTTATTTTCCTCCTGAAATTATTAAAGGATTATCCATAGCGGTAGATAATTTTGGCAATCATCCCATTATTGTACGAAGCTCAAGCCTACTTGAAGACCGAGTTGGTGCAGTTTTTTCCGGGAAATACAAGAGTCTGTTTTTAGCAAATCAAGGGAGCAAGGAAGAACGACTGGAAGCATTGATGGATGCCATAGCTGAAGTTTATGCTTCTACCTTTGCTCCAGATCCCATTGAATATCGCTCTGAACGAGGTCTGCTTGATTTCTATGAAGAAATGGGAATTTTAATTCAGGAAGTAGTTGGCAATAGGATTGGGAATTATTTTATACCAAGTTTTGCTGGAGTTGCGTTCAGCAATAATGAATTCCTCTGGTCTGCCCGAATAAGCCGAAATGATGGATTAATCCGTGCTGTACCTGGTTTGGGTACACGTGCTGTGGATCGGCTGGCTGATGATTATCCAATATTAATTGCTCCAGGCAAACCAGAACTTAGAGTGAATGTTACTCCAGATGAAATCTGTCGTTATTCTCCTAAAAAGATCGATGTTATCAATTTATCCAGCAACTGTTTTGAGACCATCGAGATTTCGGAATTACTGAAGAAGTTTGGGAATGATTTCCCTAATATTCATAATATTGTTTCTGTTTATCAAGATGGTTGCATCCAAAGGCCGTCTTCTTTAATAAATTTAAATTTTGAGAAAGATAATTTAATAGTCACCTTCGATGGATTAATTACCAGAACACCCTTAATAAAACAATTAAGAACTCTTCTGTCTATCCTTCAAGAAAAAATTGGTAATCCTATTGATATTGAATTTGCACATGATGGACAGAATCTATACCTCTTGCAATGTCGTCCTCAAAGTTATTCATTAGAGAACGAACCATCTCCTATCCCGAAAAATATACCTATGGAAAATATTATTTTTTCTGCAAACCGTTACATATCAAACGGATTAATTCCCGATATTACCCATATTGTTTATGTGGATCCAGAAGCATATAGACAGATATCAGATCTTACAGAATTAGCAAAAATGGGTAGTATTATCGGCATGATCAACAAATTATTGCCAAAACGTCAATTTATCTTAATGGGTCCGGGACGATGGGGGAGCAGAGGGGATATAAAATTAGGTGTAAATGTAACTTATTCAGATATCAATAATACAGCAATGCTTATCGAGATTGCAAGAAAAAAGGGAAATTATGTTCCTGAGCTTTCTTTTGGTACCCATTTTTTTCAGGATCTTGTGGAAACATCCATTCGGTATTTACCTCTTTATCCGGACGAGGAAGGTATGATTTTCAATGAAGAATTTTTATTAAATTCTACAAACATTCTTTCTGAATTATTACCCGAATTATCATCGTTTTCTAATACAGTACGTATCATTGATATTCCAAAATTGACCAATGGTTCTATATTAAGTATTTTGATGAATGCTGAAATTAATAAGGCAGTTGGTTTTCTTACAAATCCAGAAACTGAATAATGAAAGACAGAAGATAAACACAAGCTGAAAAGTGAAAAATGAGTCAAGATAAAAAAAACCAGAAGAATGACATTCCTGCGGGAAAGTTACATACCCCACCAGCTTCAACAACAGTTTTTTCAAAGAACAAATTAAACACATTTAATTTATTTTTTTACTTGACTTTTAGCAAGTAGTTGGTTTCACTGGTGTATCTAACCGGTCTCCAGCCTACCGAGAAAATGATAAGTTGTCCAGCGGCTATTTACTACTCCGCAGTATGAAAGCGCGTCATGGACGGCGATAACCGTCCAAAGCATAACTGAAATAAATGAACTAAACGTTGCAGGTGCGTCCGTGTGCTAACGCTGGTTAGTAGATATTTTTTTTATTTTTCTCTTACTTCTTGCAATACATTAATAATTTCATCCTTTGATATTTTAATATTTACACCTTTAACATTTAGTGGTGATGTGATCTTTTTTATAGGTTTAATAATAAAAGATGAACCATCTTTTCGTTTTATTAAGACTTCACCATCAATTTGTGCTTGATTCAAAATAGAAGCAAATTTTTGTCTTGCCTCTGAAAAAGTATATATTGTCATGATGTTACCTCTATTGTTTTAATATTTAACTTTTCGGCAATTGCTTTTAATTTATTATCAAGTGTTAATAATTTTGCTTTTTGCTTGATTGCACACTCAATAAAATAGTTTTGTAGGGTGGGTCTTGACCCACCATTATTCAACCCGCGATACGTTCATTTGAGTCAGGTCAATATCCGAACCCCATGTTTCTGAATAAATACCTTTCTCCACATAACGTCGAAAACTCGACCATTTCCAATCAATCACCTTTTGAACCAACGGGTGACCTGAACACATCACATTTACATATTTCGTGTGGCCGTGCCTAATAGTTTAATAAAAAAATTTTCATTATTTAATTACAACAATTACTTCATCAAAAAAGGAATATCAAAATCATCAGGCATTAAACCTTCCTGATATTTTCGAGCCCTCGCTGATTTAATGCTCCGCAGGGGCTCCGGCCCCTGCGGTTTGTGACACTACAATAAAGACAAAAT
>CAYUAG010000071.1:2216-20585 GCA_964442615.1 uncultured bacterium | reverse complement strand
GATAGGAATTGTTCATGCGGGATGGAGAGGAGCCTATAAAGGAATCATTAATAAAACCAGAGATACTATGGTTGATATTTTTAGCATAAAAGCTGAAAATATTACTGTATTTTTAGGGCCTTCCATTGTCCCCTGTTGTTATCAAGTAGATAGTAATGTCATACAGAAGTTTTCTTCAAAATATATTCATAATTGTTATCTTGATCTTTGGTCATATTTATATAATCAGCTAATAGAAACAGGGTGTATACCTGAGAATATTCATATAAGCAGATTATGTACAACATGTTATCCAGAATGGTTTTTTTCTTATCGAAGGGATAAAGGAAAAACGGGAAGAATGGTAGCCTATATTTATTTGAAAAAAAATACTTGACTTTATCAGGAAAAAGTTTGATATTTATGAAAAATATAGTAATCAATAATTAACCAGTGGAGGAGAATATGAAAAAGTTAGCAACCCTAGCAGTAGTAATAATTTTTATTATGAGTTTTTCTGGTTTGCAGGGGCAAACTGCTATTGGTTTTAATGGTATTGGTGGTTTTATAGGATTTGCAATGCCGGAAGATCCAATTGAAAGCACTTTTGCTTTAGGTGCCAAGGCTGATCTGGGTACCATTTTCAGTCCGGATGTATCTTTTGAAGCAGATCTGGCTTTCTGGAGTAAAAGTTATGATGAGACATATTGGGATTTTACTTATACTCAGATTTATGTTTCTGCTTTAGCAAAATATAATTTTTCTTCCGGTTCAGATTTACAGCCCTATGCCGGTGGTGGCTTGGGTTTTGTTCATCAGTCTGCAAAAGTGGATTATACTGGAAGTAGTCCATATTTTAGTTTGGCAAAATCAATGGGAGTAACGAGTACAAGCAGCTCTGATTCAGAAATTGATTTATGTATACATATCTTAGGAGGAATTACATATAATCTTTCTGAAGATATGGCTGGTTTTGCGGAAGCACGATATTCTCTGGGTGGTGCTGACACCTTTTTTATTCTTGCTGGTATAATGTATCACTTAAAATAATAGTATTTTAAGCATAAGGAAATTAGATAATATTATCTGGTTTTCAAGTATATTGTTACTCAATTTAAATTATAGTTATAAAATAAAAAGCTTTGCAATAAATGCAGAGCTTTTTTATTTTCAGTAGCTTCCGTTGTTTTTTTCCTAATAAATTTTTATATTACAATTCAAGAAATATCAGTTTTTATATTTTTTATCTTACCAGAATAAAGGAGAACAAATGTTAAATATGAAAATTGTTCTTGAAAAAGGAATAGTATTTTTATTTTGTGTGATTCTTTTTTGTGGTAAAAAGGAGGATAATGCCTATATGAAATCCATCAACAAAGATGAAATAAAAACCTTTTCTCTAACCAATAACAATCAGTGTTCAGTTACCATAACCAATTTCGGAGCCACGGTAATGTCGATTAAGGTTCCAGATAAATCCGGTACTATTGGTGACGTGGTGTTAGGTTATGATACTCCACAAGAATATATAGATGGCAATCCCTATTTTGGCGCTACAATTGGACGTTATGCAAACAGAATCTGCAAAGGTAAATTTTCCCTGAATGGAAAAGAATATACATTACCGATCAATAATGGTAATAATCATTTACATGGCGGCCCTCAAGGCTTTCATAATGTGATCTGGAAGGTTGAAGATTATAGTAATAAGAATGATCAGCATTTTGTAAAGTTAGGTTATGTCAGTAAAGATGGAGAACAAGGATATCCAGGTCTGGTATCTGTTACAGTCAAGTATAGTTTAACAGATAAAAATGAGTTAATAATTGATTATAGCGCAGTTACTGATGAAAAAACCATTATTAATCTTACTCATCATTCCTTTTTTAATCTTAAAGATGGAGGTAAGAGTACAATTTTAAATCACAAATTAAAGATACTTGCTGATAAATATACACCGGTCAATAGTGAACTTATCCCAACCGGAGAGATAAAGACAGTACATGGAACTCATATGGATTTTACTGGATGTACAGAAATTGGGGAAAGAATAAATAATGATTTTATCCAATTAAAATATGGGAATGGGTATGATCATAACTGGGTGCTTACCAAAAAGGGTGATTCATTAGCTTTAGCAGCAGTTGTATATGAACCTGAAACTGGGAGGAGGGTGGAAGTATTTACCACAGAACCTGGATTACAATTTTATTCCGGTAATTTTCTTGATGGTAGTGATATAGGAAAGGGAGGAGTGAGTTATAAGTATAGAACAGCTTTTTGTTTGGAATCTCAACATTTTCCTGATTCACCCAATCATAAGGATTTTCCTTCAACTGTGTTATTACCTGGTGAATGTTATAAACAAAGGACCATTTATAAGTTTTCCGTAGAAGAGTAATTATGAAACACATTATATGTTGTACTTTAATTATTGTTTGGTTTTCTAGCTCTTTTTGTCAAATTTTAAATAATATCTATATTGATGAAAATAATACATTATATGCATGTAAAATCAATCAAAGCAAAATAGAATTAACCAAAGCAAAACCTTTATTTAGTTTTAAGATTAATTCTAAAACAGTTAACAGCTCTGAGCTACTCTTACTATCTCAAAAAAAAATTAAGGTTCAGATAAAAAAAAATAAAAATTTAACAACCGGATTACAGTATAAGATTATTTTTGAAAATCATAGTCCGGATACGGTTGAAATATCCAATCTGATCCCCTTTGGAGGATCTGATGATAAGACCTATATCACCTCCACAGGACCCTGGGCTCTGGCAAGAGCAAAATTATTCAGACCGGATCATGGTCCCCTAAATGTCACCTTACCGGATAATGTCTGGCATCTGGGATATGCTTCTTTTCCTATTGATAAGGAATATTCTTTATGTGGATTAATACGAAGGATTGAGTATAAAAAAGCTAAAAGATACAGGTATAATATTCTCATCTACCCGAGTGGCAAGGTGAGTTATGATTTCTATATGGAAGTCTTCCGAGGAAGCTGGCAAAAAGGATTAAAACTCATTTTTCAGAAAAAATTTCTCTATGATCTGGAAACATTTGATACCACTTTATATCAAAGAGATGATTTACAATGGATTCGTAAGGCATATCTTATCAATCTGATGTTTGCCTGGGATCATGATTATTATGCTTATAAAAACCAAAGATATACTATATTTGATTTTTTAAAGAATTCAAAAAAATATTTTGGGAAATATGATATTTTAGGTATTTGGCCAACCTGGCCCAGACTGGGAGTTGATGAGCGAAATCAATGGGATATGTACAGAGACCTTCCCGGAGGATTAGAAAAAACAAAGGATATCTCTAGAAAAGTACAGAAACTGGGAGCCAAATTTTTTATTACATACAATCCCTGGGATAAAAGTACTCGTGAAGAAGACCAGTTTAAAGGAATGGCTTTTCTTATCAAAAATATTGACGCTCAGGGTGTGGTGCTTGACACCAGGGGAAGTTCAAGTAAAAAATTGCAAAATGCTGCTGATAAGGTGAAATCCGGGGTAGTTATGTACAGTGAAGGTATGCCGGTTACTAAAGATATGCCGGGAATTTTAGCCGGAAGAGTACATGATGCAATTTTTTTACAGCCGCCTTTAAATCTGAATAAATTAATTAAACCAGATTTTTCTATTTTCCGGGTTTGTCAGCTTAATGAAGGCAGATTACACCGGGAAACAGCCGTATCATTTTTTAACGGCTATGGTACTGAAATAAATACTTTTGCTCCCGGACGTCCGGAATGGATGGATGAGGAATATATTTATTTAGGGAAAACCATAAAAATTTTAAGAGAAAATTCATCCCTGTTTCATAGTTATGCATTTACTCCATTAATAGGTTCATTGATTGACAGTATCTGGGTAAACAAATGGAGCAAGGGAGAAAAAACTCTTTTTACTATCCTGAGTTTTAATCCTAAAGGACATGAAGGACCATTATTTAAGGTTGATACCAATGAGAAAGTTCATTTTGTCAGTCTTTGGAATCATGAGGAATTACTTCCTGTACTGTATGATACTACTACCTATATACCGGTTAAAATTAAAAGTTTTAATAATAATTGGCTCAATTCCAGAAAAGAAGGAAATATTGATTGTATAGTCCAATTTAATAAATATTTAGATATAGAATACTTTAGTGATAGTCTGAAAATAAATTCATCTAGGGGTGATAGTATCTGTATTTGGAAACAGGAATGCAGTTATGGCCAGAAACCATTTGTTACTTCAGAAAATAAATTGAATATCAGATTAGTAGAAATATTTGGCCGTTTTGAGGGAAAATTGATAATTCAATTATTTAAAGATGGCGAATTAGAGGATGAAAGAGTGATTTACCGCAAAGCAGGAACTCCGGTATTAGTTAGTAAGGTTTGCAGAATTTCATCCTCAAAGGAAATACTTCAGAATATGATAAAAATTCCTTCTGCTGAATTCATATTCTATGCCTTTAATAAAGCTCAATTTATTCCTTATCCAGAGAATGCAGACTCATCTATATTAAAAATTAGTGAATTTTATATTGATAAATATCCGGTTACAAACAAGCAATATTTTCAATTCCTTAAAGAAACAGAGTATGAACCGAGTAATACTACTAATTATTTAAAACATTGGGGAAACGGAAAATATAAACCAGGTGATGCTGATAAACCGGTTATTTATGTAAGCCTTCAAGATGCAAAAGAATATGCCCAATGGGCAGGCAAAAGACTTCCTTATGAAGCTGAATGGCAGTATGCAGCTCAAGGAACAGACGGGAGAATGTGGCCCTGGGGTAATTCTGATGATTTCACTAAATATAACAGTTCAGGAAAGATCGAGCCAATAGGTCAGCATCCAGAAGCTGCCAGTCCTTTTGGAGTAGAGGATCTTGTCGGTAATGTCTGGCAATTAACTCAGGATGTGTACGATAATGGCAGTTATTATTTTGTAATAATGAAAGGTGGGAGTTATTATAATCCAACATCAAGTGGGTGGTATGTAAAAGGAGGACCACAGAAATTATATAACCGGCAAATGCTGCTTCTCATCTCTCCCGGATTTAACCGAAATGGAACGGTGGGATTCCGATGTGTAAGAGATGTCGATTAACCTTATAAAATTGAGACACTATGAAAAATGAAAAATGGAGAATGGAAAATGGAAACAGGAAAGTTAAGTTGATCCATAAACATGAAAACAATGAATATAACTGATAAAACATGGGTATATAAGTCAGTATCAGTATATATACTGCTAATAAGCATTTTACTTATTACCATAGACTGTTCCCACAAAAAAAATAGAATAGGATTTTTAACTCATGAAAAGATCGATAATCAGAAAGAAATCAGGGCAGCGTATTCTTTTTTAAGGGATAATAAAAGCTATGACAGTAAAAAAATTAGTTTTAAAGAGATAGCTCAAAACAAAGATATTTTATCCCATTTTGATCTTGTCTGGTTTCATTATCCAGACACAAGTGATTTTCCTGAAAATAATATAACTAGAGAAGTAATTGATATGATTAAAGAATATCTAAATAATGAGGGGAATTTGCTGCTTACCCAAAATGCATTTTCACTATTACCTGTACTTGGATTGGAGAAATATAAACCACAAACTAAAGATGTTGAAGTTAAAGACTATGGGTATGGAAGAAAAAGAGGATTTCACGCCTTTAGATCACATCCAGTTTTTAAGCATATGTATGGAGGCGCCTATATTTTCAATCCTACAAAGGATACTTTAACCAGGCAGGTTGGTTATTTTAATTCTCTTGAGAAAATAAATGGTAAGACAATCGCAGTTGATTGGGCTTATATCAGATTACAAGAAGATAAAAAACTTGTATTGGAATATAATAATGGAAATGGTAAGGTTATTGCCATAGGTGCCTATATAGAGTTTTCAATTCCAAATTATGATCAGACTCTGTTTGAATATTTTGTCAATAATGTGATTAGGTATGAAACTGATAAGAGCAGGGAAAAGGCATACGCCTGGAATTATGCTGATAAAACAGTTAGTAAATTTTCTTTTGATGCTGATAAAATTAAATTTCCTGATCCCATATTCTGGAATGAAAAGAGAAGTGAAATTATCCTCAAAAGGAAAAAAGCAAGTAATAATTCCTGGGATATAGCAGGCCAACGCCTGGTAATTATGGGAGAGGAAGATGGCGGGATTGAAGAGATATGGGCTCATCCTATCATGGCTCTACGGGATTATGAAATAGGATACAGATTTGAATTGGATGAAAACATAAACTGGTTACATAATAAGAAACCGGAAATCTCCCTTGAACCCCATGCTTTTACTCGTACCTATACTATAGAAGATTGCAGATTAAAGGAAATAATTACTACTGATATTTTAAAACCAGTAGGAATTATCCATTATTCATATAAAGGAACTAAGAATATAAAACTGTATGTACGATTTAAGAGCAATTTACGATATATGTGGCCTTACTCTTCCCAGGTTTTTGGAGTTTTGAATTACGCCTGGTATGAGAAAGGTAATTTTTTTATAATTAAAGATGCTTCTCAAGATTTTTCCTCTATCATAGGAACAAACAAAGTTCCCCATAAAAGTCTTATTGGTCAATATGACTCTGTCTCCTTAAAAAAAGATCACTTCATTGGCAATCCGAGCAAAAAATTTCAGGTTTATGCCATTTCTGAATTTTTTCTCAATAGCAATGATACCTTTGATGTAGTGATATCTGCTTCTAATCAAGGAGTGAAAAAAAATCAGGATTTTTATTTAAAGGCTATCAAAGATCCATATTCAGTCTATACAAATAGTTATGTTTATTATAAAAATTTATTAGAAGAGAAATTGCGTTTAATCACTCCCAATAATGATTTTAATGAGGGTTATAAATGGGCAGTGGTAGGAACAGATAAATTTTTTGTTCATACACCGGGTATAGGAAAATCTTTGGTAGCAGGGTATGCCACAACTGCTCATGGCTGGGATGGAGAACATGAAGTGAACGGTAGACCTGGGTATGCCTGGTATTTTGGCAGAGATGGTCAGTGGAGCGGTTTTGCTGTGGATGATTATGGTGATTTTGAAAAAGTTAGAGAGATATTAAAACAATATCTTGATTTTCAAGATATTTCCGGAAAAATATATCACGAATTAACCACCTCAGGAGTTGTGCACTATGATGCTTCGGATGCCACTCCCTTGTTTATTGTTTTGCTAGGACATTATCTGCGTCATTCTGGAGATATAGGTTTTATTAAAAAAAATTGGAAAAAAATAAAAAAAGCCATAGACTATTGTTACTCTACAGACACGGATAATGATAAACTTATTGAGAACAAAAATGTAGGACATGGCTGGGTGGAGGGAGGTCATTTATTTGGAGGAAAATCTACCCTTTATTTAACTTCCTGTTGGGCTGCTGCTTTAAAGAATGCCTCCTATATAGCAAAAATTTTGGATAAAACTTCAGAATCTCAAAAATACAAAAGAGAACAAGATGCGGTGGTAAAAATAATTAACCAGAAATTCTGGAATAATGAAACTCGCTTTTTCAATCACAGTATCAATGATGACGGGAGCTTTATTACTGAGGCTACAGTCATGCCGACAATTCCTCTTTATTTCAGTCAAATTCAAGAGAACAATAGATCACAATGTATTCTAGATAGATTAGCATCGAATTATTTTTCTTCAAATTGGGGTGTAAGAATTGTCAGTGAAGCAAGTGAATATTTTCATCCCCAGGGATACCATACCGGAAGTGTATGGCCTTTATTTACCGGCTGGACAGCTTTGGCTGAGTATAAAAATTATAAACCAACCCAGGGATTTTTACACATCATGAATAATCTTCTTATTTATAAGAACTGGACCTTAGGATATATTGAAGAAGTTTTACATGGTGCAGTGTATAGACCTTCAGGTGTATGTAGCCACCAATGCTGGTCAGAAACTATGGTTGTACAACCTGTAATCGAAGGAATGCTTGGTTTACATCCTTTAACTCCGGAAAATACATTGGTATTCTCACCCTCTTTACCATTTTATTGGAATGATTTTACTGTAGATAATATAAGACTTGGTAATTCTTATCTGCAAATGAAAATGACCAAAAAAGATGAAAAAGTAGTGTATAGATTTGTTCTAAAAGGAAAACAAAAACTTAAGGTTGATTTTAAACCTGTACTTCCACCAGCAACAGAAATTACAAATATTACTGTAAATGGGAGAAATCTTGAATTTAACCTTGATAAACAATCATCTCTGACAATTCCCGACATTGATTTTACTATAGAAAATAAAGTAATTGTGGAAATTAATTATTATGGAGGAGTATTTGTAATACCTGATATTACCCGGCCTGAACCTGAGGATGCAGCAGAAGGTTTGCGTTTGATATCAGAGAGATTCGAAAACAATAAATTCAAAGTTGTATTAGAGGCACCATCTCGAGGTTGTTATTTAATAAATTTATTTATAGAAAATTTTAAGTTAAAAAGAGTTACAAATGCTATCATCAAGGCAAAAAACAACCATATGTACACCCTTGAGGTTGATTTTGGGGAGAAATCAACTAAATATTTTAAAAAAGAAGTTGTGGTTGAATTTTAGTATTTTTATATTAATTGAGCATTTAATTGAAAAATAATATGATGAGATAAAGATTCAATTATATGACTAAGGTGAAAACAACATATGTTTGTCAGTCCTGCGGCTATGAATCTCCTAAATGGATGGGGAGATGTACTGAGTGTGGGAAATGGAATTCTTTTGTGGAAGAGGTCACTACAAAAGGCAGAAAACCCTCTAAGAAGATATATCAGAAAGGAAAGGTTGTTACAATTTCAGATATCCCTTTAATTGATAAACATAGGATGCTCTCTGGAATTTCCGAATTTGACCGGGTATTAGGAGGTGGTATTGTAAGCGGATCAATTTTTTTAATTGGTGGCTCTCCTGGTATTGGTAAATCAACCTTACTGCTTCAGTTATGTTATTGTCTTGCTGAAAAAGGGAAAAAAGTACTTTATGTAACCGGGGAAGAGTCACTAACTCAAATAAAAATTCGGGCTCGCAGGCTTTCTATTGACTCCAGCAATTATTTGCTGCTTGATGAAACAGATGTTGATTGTATAATTGAGAACATTAATGATTTAAAACCTGATCTGGTTGTGGTAGATTCAATTCAAATCCTCCATTCGACTGAGCTGGAAAGTCTACCTGGAAATGTAAGTCAGGTTAGATTTTGCGGGCATAAACTGACTGAATGTGCTAAAATATTACAAATCCCAATTTTCATGATCGGTCATGTAACCAAAGAGGGCAGTATAGCTGGTCCCCGGGTTTTGGAACATTTGATTGATGGATTGCTGATAATGGAAGGTGATCAACAGCATTTTTATAGAATACTCAGAGGAGTGAAAAACCGTTTTGGATCTACCAGTGAAGTCGGGTTGTTTGAGATGACTGATAAAGGAGTTAAAGAGGTTAAGAATCCTTCTGAGTTATTGATTTCTCAAAGGTCTGAGAATATTCCTGGATCTGTGGTAACAGTTAGTATTGAAGGCTCTCGTCCCTTAATGGTTGAAGTACAGGCACTTGTCAGTCCAACCAGTTATGGTATACCTCAAAGAACCTGTACAGGTGTGGATCAGAAGAGATTATCAATAATTCTGGCTGTATTAGAAAAGAGGGTGGGATTGAGACTTGGAAACCAGGATGTTTTTGTTAATGCTGCTGGTGGTTTGAAACTGAGAGAACCAGGAGTTGATCTTTCCATAGCATTATCAGCAGTTTCCAGCCTGAAAGATAGACCTATAGATTCATCCACTGCTGTTATAGGAGAAGTTGGATTGACTGGTGAGGTGAGAGGAGTTTCTCAAATGGATAAAAGAATTTCAGAAGCGGAACGGCTTGGATTTAAACAATTGATTGTACCAAAAGTGAGCCTGAAAAAGTTGAAAAAGAGAAATGAAATTTCCCTTAGAGGGATTACAAGTGTGCATGAAGCGGTTGATTATTTATTTTAAAGGCTGAATTTTTGTAAATTTTTAAATTTTATGTCACTCTGAACTCGTTTCAGGGACTCATAGTTTTTTTTGAGATGCTGAAACAAGTTCAGCATGACAAATTTTTATCTAAAGCCAAAATTTACAAAAGTTCAGTTAAAGATTAAAGCTGATAGAATGTTTAAACTTGAGCATAAAGACAAAAATACAAAAGCACGGACCGGGATACTGGAAACTTCTCACGGAAGTATAGAGACGCCAATTTTTATGCCTGTTGGTACTCAAGGTACAGTAAAAACCCTGACACCCCAGGAATTACAGGAACTGGGTTCACAAATTATACTGGGTAACACCTATCATCTTTTTTTAAGACCTGGAGATGAGCTTATCCGCAGAGCAGGAGGTCTGCATCAGTTTATCTCCTGGGATAAACCTATACTCACAGACAGCGGAGGATTTCAGATTTTCAGTCTGGCAGAATTAAGAAAAATAACAGATGAGGGAGTGCGTTTTCAGTCTCATATTGATGGGGCTTACCATTTTTTTACTCCTGAAAAAGTTATTGATATTCAGCGTAGCTTGGGAAGTGATATTATGATGGTTTTCGATGAATGTGCCCCATTTCCATGTTCTTTAAAGGAGGCTGAGAAGACAAATGAGCGAACCATTAGGTGGGCTGAGCAAGGTGCGGAAAAGTTCCTTAAAACTGAGCCACTCTATGGCCAGGATCAGCAGTTATTTGGTATAGTACAGGGAAGTACTTTTAAAGAAATTAGAAAAAAAAGTGTTGAAAAATTGGAAAAAATTGGTTTTAATGGTTATGCAGTAGGAGGACTTGCAGTTGGGGAACCTAAAACTTCTATGCTTGATATAACTGATTTTTGTACAGATTTGTTACCCTCAGTAAAACCACGATATCTCATGGGAGTAGGAAAACCAGAAGATATAGTAGAAGCAATATTCAGGGGAGTGGATATGTTTGATTGTGTTATTCCCACCCGAAATGGTAGAAATGGAACTGTTTATACTTTTGAAGGTAAAATAGTGTTGAAAAATGCAAAATACAAAGATGATTTATTTCCCATAGATGAAAAATGTAGTTGTTTTTCCTGCAGAAATTTTTCCAGAGCCTATATTCGTCATTTATTTCAGGCAGAGGAAATTTTAGCCTTGCGTTTGGCATCAATTCACAATTTATATTTTTATTTACAGTTGGTCAAAAAAGCAAGGGAGGAAATAATTAAAGATAGATATGAAGAATGGAAAAATGAGTTTTTAGAAAAGTTTTTAACTGATGAAGATGATTAACTAAAAAAAAGGAGGTAATTGTGGTTAATATTTTACTTATGATGTCAATGACTGGAGGTAGTGGAGGTGAAGGTGGCGGAAATCCCATTGTTGCTTTTTTACCATTTATTTTAATAATTGTAATTATGTATTTTTTAATGATTCGTCCTCAGGCAAAAAAGCAGAAAGAACATAGGGCTATGATAGATTCTCTGGCCAAGGGAAATAAGATAATGACTTCCGGTGGTGTAATTGGAACCATAGCCGGCATACGAGACAAAGATAACATCTTATTAGTGAAAGTCTCAGACGGAGTTAAGATAGAAATTTCACGAAATTCAGTAGCACAGGTAATAAATAAAAAGTCGGAGTAACATTATAAATGCAAATTGTTTTTATGGGAACACCATCTTTTGCGGTTCCAAGTTTGAAAACCTTACATCAGAGTTCACATAAGGTTACGGGAGTAGTAACAGTTCCAGATTGTCGAAAAGGACGGGGATTAGTGGTTAAGCCTTCTCCGGTAAAAATGGCGGCAGACAATCTGGGACTGCCTGTATTGCAACCTGTAGATTTAGAAGATGAAGAGTTCCTAACAGATCTTAAAACTTTTAAAGCAGATTGTTTTATTGTAGTAGGATTTTGTATCCTTCCTCCGGTTGTCTTTACCCTGCCCTTTTATGGCAGTGTTAATTTACATGCTTCACTTCTTCCCAAATACAGAGGAGCGGCACCTATCCAGTGGGCTTTGATTAAGGGAGAAAAAAAAACAGGAGTAACCACTTTTTTTATTAAAAAGAAAGTGGATACAGGTAATATATTGCTTCAGGAATCTTTAGAGATTGAGCAGGATGATACTGCCGGGACTCTTCATGACAAACTTGCCAGATTAGGTGCTGATCTTTTAGTAAAAACTGTAGATTTGATTGAATCTGGTAATGCATCCCCTATACTTCAAAAAGGAAAATTTTCCAGAGCACCAAAGATTAATGCAGAAATGGGAAGAATAAACTGGGAAAATTCTGCGGAGGAGATAGTGAACCTTTGCCGAGGATTTTCACCCAGACCAGGTGTGTATACATTTTGGAAGAAAAAAAGAGTGAAACTCTTTAAAGCAGAAAAAGTCAGAGAAAAATACAGTACTACTTTCTATCCAGGGACTATTGTAAAAGCTAATCAGGATGGTTTGGATGTCCATACTGGTAAGGGATTTGTACGTTTTAAAGAAATTCAGCTGGAAGGTAAGAAAAAAATGAATACCTGTGATTTTATTAGGGGAACACACATTACCTCAGGAACAAAATTAGAATAATTTTTTTAAATGACAGCTAAGAAAAGAATAAAACCAAGATTAGTAGCTATTTATATTATAAGCAGAGTATTGAAGAGTAAGAGTTTTGCTGACCTTCTGCTTGATTTTTATTTTAAAAAGAACAAAGTTGATCTAAGAGATAAACGCTTTATTACAGAACTAGTACATGGAACTCTGCGATGGAAGAAAAAAATTGACTGGATTCTTCAGCAGGCATATAATGGTGAGTGGAATAAAGTACCTGATATTGTTAAACATGCGTTATATATTGGATTATATCAAATATTATATATGGATAAGATACCGGTTTATGCTTCTGTAAATGAGTCTGTCAGAATTGTAGTTCAAAAAAAAGGATTAGCCTGGGGAAGAGTAGTAAATGGTATTTTAAGAGAGATCATTCGTAATCCTGAAACTCGAAAAATACCTTTAATAAAGAAGGATCCTGTACATGCACTTTCAATAAAGTGGTCCCATCCAGAATGGCTGGTTGAGAAATGGATTGAAGAATTGGGAGTAGAACGGACAAATAGTCTTTGCAAAGCAAATAATCAAAGACCAATTCTCACTATTCGAATTAATCAGTTGGTATCTGATCTGGATACAGTAGAAAAAATGTTAGATTCTGAAAACATTACTACCAGAAAGTCATCTCTATCAGAGGAGTTTTTAATAGTTATCAATGGAAGGAATAGAATTACTTCCACTGAACTATTTAAAAAAGGGTATTTTACCATCCAGGATATTAGTGCTGGTTTTGCCTCGCATTTAATTTCTCCCCAGCCAGGTGAAGTAATATTAGATGCTGCTTCAGCTCCGGGAGGAAAAGCCACTCATTGTGCAAGTTTGACAGGTGATAAAGCAGTAATAATCGCCTGTGATCATCACCCTGTTCGGATTAGAAAAGTTGTTGAAAATTATAAACGTTTGGGAATTAAAAATATTTTTCCTATTATAGCTGACAGCAGACATTTACCTTTAAAAACACCTGTAGATAAAATTCTTCTTGATGTACCTTGTTCGGGATTTGGAGTGTTAAGAAAAAAGAGTGAAATAAAATTGCTGAGAGATTTTAGACATGTTTCAGATTTAGTAAAACTACAGAGACAATTAATTACTTCAGTTGCCTCTTATGTGAAACCTGGGGGAGTACTTGTTTATAGTACCTGTTCTCTGTTAACTGAGGAAAATGAGGGAATAATTGAGGCTTTCTTGCAGGATAATGAAAATTTTATTATTGATAATGGGAAAAAATTTGTACATTCTGCGGTTGTTACAAAAGAAGGATTTGTTAAGACCTGGCCGGATAAGCATAATATTGATGGTTCATTTGCTGTTCGTTTGCAAAAGAGTTAATTTTAAATATTTATGTATAAGTGAAAGGAATATGTTATAATAGATATAACTAAGAAGGTTTATACATTACACAAAAAAAGAGGGTGAAAGGAGAATGAATTCAATTAGTAATTGGTTTAAAAATAAAAAAAATTTATTCATGGGAATAGGAACAACTCTTTTAGTATTAGTAATTTTTGTTATGTTAATGGACTGGATTGTTATGCCCATATATACAAAACATAGGAAAGAGATGGAGTTACCGGATGTTACTGAATTGGACTTTACTGACGCCAAGGATCAACTGGAATCTAAGGGATTTAAAGTTGTAAAAGATAGTGAAAAATATGATGAATTATATCCCAAAGGAGTGGTATTATCCCATAGTCCACCACCATTTACCAAAGTAAAAAAAGGACGGAGGATTTATCTTATCATTAGTGCAGGAGAACAGAAAGTATCTGTTCCAGATTTAGTGGGCAAGTCAGAAAGAGATGCAGTATTTTTATTAGAGAAAAATAGTTTACGTCCAGGAGAAATATTTTATGAGTATAATAATTATCAACCCCAAGGTGTTGTATATGACCAATCTATTGATAAAGGTACGATGGTAAAAAAGGATACTCTGGTAAATATTGTTGTTAGTAATGGAGGGAGACCTGATAATTTTATAACTCCTGATGTTGTAGGAAGAAGTTTGCCCACAGCTAAGAAAATGATACGTTCTGCAGGTTTAAAGGTGGGTAAAATAACTAATGATACCTATAATGATTTAGTTTCTGGTACGGTCGTACGACAATCTGTTGAGGCAGGAGAAGAGGTTGAACAGGGTATGGTAATTGATTTGGTGATAAATAAACTTTAGGAGACTCTTATGAGTCACATACAGATATATCCGTCAATTCTTTCTGCAAATTTTGCTTCCTTGGGAGAGGAGATAAAGCGGGTGGAAGAGGCTAGTGCAGATGGTATTCATCTTGATGTTATGGATGGAAATTTTGTTCCCAATATTTCCTTTGGTCCTCCTGTCATTAAATCAATAAGAAAAGTTACAGAATTACCATTCTGGGCTCATCTCATGATCCTGCATCCGGAGCAATATATTGGAGATTATAAAAATTCTGGTGTTCAGGGAATTATTTTCCATTCTGAAGTTAACCAGGATTCTATTGCATTAGCGTCAGCAATACATGATGCAGGATTAGAGGCTGGGATATCAGTTAATCCTGATACAGATGTGTCAGATATTTTAGATATTATTACACATTTTGAACGGGTGCTTATAATGACTGTGCATCCTGGTTTTGGAGGACAGTCATTTTTATCTGAACCTTCGAATAAAATTTCTGTAGTGAGAAGTAAGGCTGAGGAGTTAGGTCATAATCTTGATATTGAAGTTGACGGGGGAGTAAATAAAAACAATGCAGGTGAATTGGTAAAAAAAGGTGCAAATATTCTGGTTGTGGGTTCGTCAATTTTTAAGAGTGATAATTACGAGCAGGTCTTGAAAGATATTAGAAATAATACTGAAAAACAGTTGTAGTATGAATATTATCAGTGAAATAAAACGGAAATTAATTCATTTCTCGACTATTCTGATACCGATTTTATATTCTTATCTTTCCAGGGAAGAGATGTTGTATTTAAGTGGGATTTTATTATTTCTTGCTTTGTTAATCGAAATAGCAAGATTTTTATGGAAGCCATTTTCAGTTTTTTTTTACAAATTACTCTCTTCCATTTTAAGAGATAATGAGAAACATGGATTGACCGGTGCAACCTATATTTTTATTGGTATATTTTTATTATTGCTGCTCTTTGATAAATGGATAGCTCAATCGGTTATGTTATTTATAATCGTCTCGGATGCGTTTAGTGCAGTAGTGGGGAGATTATGGGGCTATCATAAAATTTATGCTGATAAAACCCTGGAAGGGTGTTTAGCTTATCTGCTATCCAGTGTTATTATAGTATTTTTAATAATAAAGAGTGATCTAGTAATTGGTGTTGTCGGTATTATTGCATCTCTAATAACGGAAATTTTTATTACCAGGATAGATGATAATGTGAGTGTTGCGGTAATTGGAGGGGGAACAATGCAAATACTTTATTCAATGAATATTTGATAATTTAGTTTATTTGATTTATATTTAAAGGTGTTATGAACAAGGCTGATATTTTACAATTATTACCAGTTTTTATTTAGAAAGGGTAATATGTCATTTCATTTTACAAAAGAAGATTTTAAAAAAATTGAGAAAGTCCTTAACCAATCTTTTGAACAAAGTGATAGATCCTACAGAATGGTTCTGGAGAACGAATCCGAAAATCGAAAGGTATCAATTGAAATTTTTCCTGATATAAAAATTGGACATCAAACCGGGAATCTCATTTCCATATATACCAATACAACCCATCTTCAGCTTCATTTTTGTTCAGGGTATGTTGTTAGCGAAATGTTAGGGGAGGTTACTTTTGTGGGAGAGCACAACGGCAGACTTTCGGGATTGATCATTGAAAAAGGAGCTGCCTGTTCTTTTTATGCCAATGTTGATTCATCTCTTTTATCAGGAGATTTTACCACACTTGGACCTGAGATTATGCTCTCTGGTATAGCACTTTCTCTGGCTGAAGATTTACTTCCTGAAGAAGACAAAGATAAGTCTGAAAAATAAATAGTTTTCTCTTGTATCCACTATTTTTAATATTACATGATTAGTTTTTGAAATGGTATAAAAGAATTTATTCAGATTAAAAAAGGAATTATAACATGAATTGGAAATGGGCCACACTATTTAATGTAATACCCTATATTATTGGAAATATTGGAGGTACTCTGTTTTACATTTATATATCTCCAAGTTTTATGATTATTTCCACTGTAACTATATTTCCTCTGGTATACATGATTTTCGCTTATCTCTATTATTTAGCTACAAAATATAAAGGTGGTAAATTTTTTGACAAAGAGTGGAAAGCTTTAACTGTTTACTGGATAGGATTATCTATTTGCTTAGATGCAATGTTCTGGATGTTTATTTTACCTTTGACAGTTTTTCCTTTTTTGGTTTTAAAATATACTTCCCATATTGATTGGTCTTTTTTTATTCATGAAGCTCACTATCTTTGGGCAAATTACCTTTCGATAATTTTAATTACTATAGCAGGAAAAGGCGCTTATGTTTTTATTAAACATAAGAAAATAAGAAGAGGAAAAGCATCAAATTTTTAATATATGCAAAGTTAGCTTATCAATGTAATGTGCTGAGTATTTATATGATTAGTTTTTAATAAAAGATAAAAAGAATTTATTCAGATTGAAAAAGGTTTACATATTGAGTAATATAAATATAGAAAAGATTGTTGTTGGTCCTCTTGAGACAAATTGTTATCTTTTATCAGATTCTGATTATAAAAAGGCTGTGGTTATAGATCCTGGATTTGAAGGAGAGAAAATTGCTGTAAAGTTAAAAAGTAAAAATTTAAAATTGGATAAAATTCTTATTACTCATGGACATTATGATCATATTGGAGGAGTAAACACCTTAAGAGAAATAACTGGTGCTAAGGTATTTATTAATGAAAATGATGCGATATGCTTAGTTGATTTCAGGCAAAATTTTTCTCAATTCATGGAGAAAAACTATACCTGTGATCCTGCTGAGGGAAATCTTGTACAGGGAGATATTATTAAAACTGGAAATATTATTTTAACTGTACTCTCTACTCCTGGACATTCTAAAGGAAGTGTTAGTTTTGCTGGTAATGGTTTTATTATAGTTGGAGATACACTTTTCCAGGGAAGTATTGGAAGAACAGATCTACCAGGTGGTTCTCATGAGGTATTATTAGAATCCATTCAAAATAAAATATTCAGTTTGTCTGATGATACCATAGTATATCCTGGTCACGGACCAAGTACTACAGTTGGTCAGGAGAGAAGAGAGAATCCATTCATTGCTCGATAATAATCCAACATTTAAATATTTAGCAAATAATTTTCTTGATCATGCTTTTCTTGATAAAGGATTATCTAAAAATACGATTGCGGCTTATAAAAATGATATTTTTCGATATTTAAATTATTTAGATAGTAATGATATCAGTGATATTTATAATATTCAGGAGAATGATGTTAAAGGATATATTTACTCGCTTCATGAAATTGGTATTGCACCTACAAGTCTTGCCAGAAACATAACAACCATACGTCTTTTTCATCGTTATTTATTTGGTGAAAATATAGTAAATTCTGATATTACTGTTAATATTGAATTACCTAAAACAGGAAGAAAATTACCTATTGTTCTTGAGATCTATGAAGTGGAAAAATTGTTAGAACAACCAGATTTAACTGATAATAAAGGGATTAGAGACAGAGCAATGCTTGAGTTTCTCTATGCAACTGGAGTGCGGGTTAGTGAACTAGTTAAC
>CAYUAG010000071.1:0-2206 GCA_964442615.1 uncultured bacterium | reverse complement strand
AAAGGTTCAAAAGAGAGATTAGTGCCGGTTGGGAAAGTGGCATTGTTATTTATGAATAAATATAAGCAATTAGTAAGAGATAAACTAGCATCCAAAGGTAAAAGTGGTGGTATACTTTTTTTAAATATGCGTGGTACCAAGATTAGCCGGATTTCAGTTTGGAAAATTTTGAAAAAATATATAAAACAAGCAGGCATACCAAAAAATGTAAGTCCTCATACAATTAGACATTCATTTGCCACTCATATGCTTGAAGGAGGTGCTGATCTTCGTTCTGTACAGGAAATGCTGGGACATTCTGATATCTCAACAACCCAAATATATATTCATCTTGATCGAGAATATTTAAAAGAAGTTATACAGACATTTCATCCTCGTGAACAGAAATCATTTAATAATTGAGATATAAGGACTGTCTCAAAGATCTAATTTATAATAGAATCACTGAGAATTATAGGTGTTAAAAAAAGGAGGCAAAGCATGAATATCAAATCCCTTATTCTCAAGAACAGAAGCTATCGTCGATTTCATCAAGAGAAATCTATTAACAGAAAAACATTGATTGAACTGGTTGAACTGGCCAGGTTGTCTGCTTCTGGTGCCAATCTTCAACCTCTTAAGTTTATCCTATCCTGCGTTTTTGAAAAGAATGAAAAAATATTTTCTACTCTTGCCTGGGCTGGATATCTAAGAGATTGGCACGGTCCTTCTGAAGGTGAGAAACCTTCTGCTTATATCATAATTCTTGGGGATAAAACCATAAAAGAATCTTTTGGATGTGACCATGGTGTTGCTGCTCAGTCAATTTTGCTGGGTGCAGTCGAAAAAAAATTGGGTGGATGTATACTTGGTTCCATTAAGAGGGGAGATTTGCAGAAAAAATTGCATATTTCTCCCCAATATGAAATATTATTGGTTATTGCTCTGGGTAAACCGGCCGAGAAAGTAAAGATCGAAACTACAGGAACTAATGGTAATATCAAGTACTGGAGAGATGACCAGGGTGTTCACCATGTTCCTAAACGATCTATAGAAGAGATTATTCTGGATGACTGAAGTAGTTTTTGGTAATTTTAAAAAATCTTTACTATGATTATATTTATACTTATATTTTAATTTATTTATGATTATCTTGATTTAGGTATTGAAGAAATTTTTACATGTATCAATATTTTTTTATTCACTAATAATTTAGCAATATTAGAACATTAAATATTGGAAGAATTATATGCAGAAGAAATTTAATGAAGATTTAAAAAGGAAGATATTCTATTCTGTTTTTATTGGTTTCATCTTTATCAACGCACTATTGCTTGTAAGTATGCGGTTACTTCCATTTATTGATCTACCCCAGCATTTAGCTTATGCCACCATATATAAGCATATCGGAGAATCCGGTAATGCTTTTAATCAATATTTTGAGTTTGATAGTATGCTTTTGAAGTTCAATACACTTCATCCAATTTTTTGTTCTCTGGATTTGTGGGGTAATGTTGAAGTTGCAAATAAAATATTTTTTGTCTTATATATTATCTTACAACCTGTTAGTATGTTTCTACTAATAAAAAAATTACATGGCAATTATTGGATGGCCTTATTGTCTTTTTTATTTCTTTATAATTTTAATGTGAGTTGGGGATTTGTTGGATTTTCTATGGCTATACCATTCTGCTTTCTTGCCTTAACTTATCAATATGAATATTTAACTACCCATTCCTTAAAAAGCATATTTCTTTTATCTTTGTTTCTTGTTATTATCTATCATTTACATTTACTTTCAGCTTTATTTATATTAGGTTTGATTTTACTTCAACACTTATTCTTTAATAGAAAATCTTTGAAAGAAATTTTTCTAAAGGGATTGATATATTTACCATTAATTTGTTTAATTCTTTGGGGAATAGTAATAAGATCACAAGGTGGATCAGGTAATGAAGCAGATCAAAGTTTGATTGCTCGTATACTCGACTATTATAAAGATAAATATTTGTTTTCTATTAAGTATAGATTAGGAGGCATCTTTTTTTGGGATAATTTTTTTATTTTTAAAGGAATTAAGGGAATATTAATTGGGACATTATTTTCTTTTTTTTCCATTGGTTGTTTATTCTGGCCTTTCAAGTCAAAAATTAAGTCCTTGATATCAAATATAATGGAGAAAAGAAAATTATTTGCTTTAAGTATATTTATTTATTCTTTATTAGTA
>CAYUAG010000070.1:13626-20614 GCA_964442615.1 uncultured bacterium | reverse complement strand
GTTTTAATCGAACCATTGTGGGATTGAAATAGCTTTTCAATCAATATAAAAATTATGATGATGCAGTTTTAATCGAACCATTGTGGGATTGAAATTTGAAATAAGAGAAGGTGAAATATTACCAGTTGATGTTTTAATCGAACCATTGTGGGATTGAAATTTTTACTTTCCTCCCATATTATACTTTTGCATTAAGTTTTAATCGAACCATTGTGGGATTGAAATTTATGAGAACATTCGAGTTGTTTAATTTGTTGTATCGTTTTAATCGAACCATTGTGGGATTTGAAATAGGTGATAAAAGACCTCAAAGGTTTTCAAAACCTTTGAGGTCTAAATTAAGAATATTTTCAATCCCCTTTTAAAACAACCCCATTTGATTATCTTCCTTTTTGGGCTTTTTATAATAACTGTCTTTTGAAGGTTCAATAAGTTCTTTTTTAATAGATGCAAGAAAAGGGCTGGGATTCATTTGCTTTTGTCTTCCAAAAAGGAATCGTTTTTGAGCATGGGTGAGATAGAGATATTTTTTGGCCCGGGTCATACTTACATAGAGTAATCGTTTTTCTTCTTCAATATCGGTAGGTTGAGTTTCAAAATATGAATAAGGAATTAATCCATCTTCACAACCGGTGATAAAAACAGTCTGAAATTCTAAACCTTTGGAGGCATGCATTGTCATTATAGAGACCTCTTCAGTATCAGGATTGTAGGTATCAATGCCTGTTCCTAAATAAGTGAATTTTAAGAATTCGTTATAATTATTTTTAAAATTATTTGCAATATCTAATATTCTTTTTTGGGTAAAATCATTTTTTACATCAATTTTTTCATTTACAAGATCCAATAATATTTGAAGAGTCTGATTAATGTTATTTTTTGAAATTACATTTTTAAGCCATTCAATCTGATCAGGAGAAATAAGATTCTGTTTCATCAATTGTTTTTTAAGAAGAGAGTTTTCCGGATTTAATCCGAGTTTCAAGAGGTCTATGATTTCCTTGATTGGAGGTTTTTTGAAAAATGGTTCCTCACCTGCAACCTGTACAGGAATAGAATGATCAGAAAAAGCCTTTTTAATTGCTTCAGTTTGGCGCATTGTCCTGCATAGTACACAAAAATCTGCAAGAGAGTGTATATCTTTTGTTTCACTTCCCTGAGTTATATTGCTATCTATTGAAAAAAAGCGGAGTCCACCCATCATGTTCTCAATTGTTCTTGCCACAAACTCTGCTTCACTTTTTTCAGTATGATGTGAGGAAATTTGGATATTAACTCCCTGATGAAGCCCTTGTATAAAATTACTGACTGATGTTTCAGAAATTTTTTCTTTGCTTATTTTTTTCTTGGTCTCAGGAATAGTCAGGATGTTATCTGAAGCTGTGAGTATTGTAGTAGAACAACGATAACTTGTCTTTAGCTTATAAACAGAAGCCTCGGGAAAATCTTTGACAAATTGGTTAATAAACCGTGTATCCGATCCTCTGAATCCATAAATTGCCTGGTTAGGGTCTCCTGCAGCGTATATGTTTTTATTTTTTTCATCAATAAGTAAGCATATCATTTGATATTGAGCATTATTAATATCCTGATATTCGTCTATTAATATCCATTTGAATTGATTTTTATATTGTTCTAATATCTCTTTATGTTTGCGGAATAAATGAACAACCTTTTGGATAAGATCATCAAGATCAAATATATTCTCTTTTTCCAGGAAAGCTTCATATTGGTTGAATAGATCCTCTTCTTGAATTTTTCCTTCTGTCTTTAATTGTTGTTTTGTTTTGTAGATAATATCAGAAATTTTCTTAATCTGATTTTTTTTACAGTTCAGGTATTCAGATAATATTTTCTTTTTTTCAGTTTCATTTATAATGATAAAGTTTGAACTTCTCCCTAACTTGGCATGGTGTTTTCTTAAAATTGAATAACCAAAAGCATGAAAGGTAGAAACAGTAAGTTTTTCTAATTCAGATTTTGATTCAAGAAGAGCGGTAATTCTTGTTTTCATTTCTTGTGCTGCTTTATTGGTGAAGGTAATGGCAAGTATTGAGGTTGGGTCTACTTTATGTTTTGTTAGAAGGCAGGTAATCCGTGAACTGAGAACTTTTGTTTTTCCTGTACCTGGACCGGCAATTACCAGAGCAGGTCCGGTTATATGCTCTGTAGCCTGATGTTGCTCCGTATTCAATTCCTGAAGGGGAGCATCTTTTTCATATAAAGCTTTCTGATCTTTGACAGCATTTTTTTCTGCAGTTGTTTCTTGTAGTTTATGATACTCTTTTACATCGAAGTCAAAAATTGTCTTTTTTTGAGGATCAGATTTTTTTTCTGAAGAACTGATTTGAAATAAAGAATACTGTCTGCTAAATGCTTCAGTTTCATCTTCTTTAAATACTTTGATCCTCCCAAATTCACCATCATATCCTTCTTTAATTATGACATTACCAGTACGCATTCTCTTTACTCCCTCTGCGATCAATTCACCTCCTTGAGTGGATAGTTGATCCAGGGGTAAATGCAAGAGAATATTAAATTCAGAACCTGCTTTTTCAAGCAATGTGGAATAATGATTTGATACAGTCCTGGATTGAGGGCCCATACCTGATATCTCTGAGAGTATTTCTTTTAATGGTATAAGTGAATAGAATGGAATTCTGTTTTTAGCAGTCTTGAAGTCATCCCTGTCGGAGAGTTCAGCTATTCTATGCATAACTCCAATAGTAACCTTTTTTCCGCAGGTAGGGCATATTTTTTTATGTTTTAAGGTTTCGACCGGGTCCCAACAGATATTACATTTTCTATGGCCATCATAGTGATATTTACCTTCTTGGGGGAAGAATTCAATGGTACCCAAGAATCGATCCGGATCACCCGATTTTATACTATCTGTTATGCTTTTATAACTTAAATCAGTATTGAACAGGTTGGCTTCTCTTCCCAATTTTTCCGGAGAATGGGCATCGGAGTTGGATATAAGTGTAAATTTATCAAGAAAACTGCACATCCAGTTCATGGGAGGGTCGCTGGAAAGACCAGTTTCTACCGCATAAATATGAGAAGTTAAATCTTCGTAACATTCATCAATGGAATTAAAACCTGATTTCGAACCCAGGGCGGAAAACCAGGGAGTCCAGATATGAGCAGGGATAAAGAATATATTTTCGGACGCTTCCAGGCAGATCTCCATTAAATTACGGGAATCAAGGCCTAGAATAGGTCTGCCGTCAGAAGTGATATTGCCGATTGTATCAAGCTTGTTTTGAATTTTTTCAACTGTTTGAAAATCAGGAGCAAAGATCAGGTTATGTACTTTACGCACCTTACCATCTTTTTTATAAATATTGCTAATTTCAGAAGTGAGCAAAAATCTGGTTTTATGTTCTGAAATGTGTGGATTTCTAAAAGGTCTTTCCAAACAGAATTTATCTTTGAGTTTAAAGAGGCCCGGTTCGGCTGGTTCGAATTTTTCTTTTAATTCTTTTATCCAGCCTGGATGGGTAAAATCTCCACTGCCTACCACCTGGATTCCTTTAAGTGCTGCCCAGTAATCTATAAACTCAGGATTCAGTTTTTTACTGGTAGCAATTGAGTAGTGGGAATGGATATGAAAGTCACCTATGAATTTCATATTAATATCAATTTATTTTTTTTAAAAACTATTTAGATTCTGATTGCAATATAATCTTTCAGAATGGGAATAACAAGTTAAATTTTAGGCAGAATGTTTTCGTTACTTGGAAATGGAAGGATATAATTTTTTTTATTTTATTTAGGATATAATTTTTATTATCTTTATCATTCTGTTATTCTGTATAAAAATTGCTAAAGAAATGATAATCCGTCACCATACTTATGAAAGTATATATTTAATAAGTTTTTGATAATTGCGGGACTTGTATAGATTTATAGGTGTGATTTTTTTAAAGTAGACTACTGATCAACAGTAATAAATATCAGTCTAGTAACCGAAGGGTAGATTTTGACTTAAGCTGTTATTAGTAGTACATATTAAAATATATAATTGGAATATAATGTATAAAGATACAAATAAGTAGATGAAAAAATATTAAAATAAAGATAAAACTTTTTAAGCCCTTTAGCAGTACAAACAAAAAAGTTATGAGGATCCAGAAAGAAACTCTGGATATTAATATAAATAATCCCAGGGAGGAAGAGAGAAATTCTTTAGCATAAAAGAGACCGGTAAATCCAAAAAAAAGGCAAATGAATATCAAAATTACATTACTGATATACAGGTAATTTCTACTATTACTATTTTCAGGATTAGCATTATTTGATTTATTCCAGTGGTATAACCATGGTACTATAATATTAATGACAGCAAAGATGAAAAAGTAAATATTGCCTATGTGGATTATTTTTTCTAAAGACATAATTTTTTTTATATCTTATGTTATCTATTTGAATATAAAATACTAATTTTATAGATCCTGTTTAAGATATGAAAAAATATGCAATTAAACAATAGATATTGAATAAACTTTTAAATCTTCTTAGAGAAGAAGTATGACGATTTGTTCTGAGTAACTGGATTAATTACCAATCATACAATTAGACAATTGAATCACAATTAATAATAATTTAATATAATGAAGCTATTCTCAGAATCAATAAATGACACAAAATTCATGAAATAATTGTTTAATGAAAACATTTGGTGTGTTTCGCTTATTTCGTACCTGCCTAGTTAAGTTTATTTTTGTAACAGAGGGAGTAGTCTTTATAGAATTAACTCATAGTACAATCAAAAATTTCTTTTGAACCAGAAAATTTACTTTCATTTTATTTTTGACTTTCATATATTAATTATAAAAAGGTATACTATAATAAATTGAAAATATTAACTACTTACATTGTAAAAAAGTTCATACCTGATTGGCAAAACATTAAAAATCAGCAAATCAGAAGTAAATATGGCAGCCTGGAAGGGTGGACAAGTATTATAAGTAATATTATTTTTACCATAATAAAAGCAATACTTGGCCTTATAACCGGTTCAATCTCCTTAATTGCTGATGCATTTCATTCCTTCTCTGATGTGTTTACTTCGGCAGTGATTATTATTACCTTCCGTCTATCTAATAAGCCAGCTGATAAAAAACATCCCTATGGTCATGGAAGGATGGAAGCTATTGGTACGGTAATAGTATCTTTTATTCTATTATTAATTGGATTTGAATTGTTAAAAAGTGGGTTCAATCACCTGATACAACCCCGGACATTATCTGTTTCATGGATAGTCATTGTAATAATAGTTATTTCAATTATTTTTAAAGAAATACTGGCGCGCTTTGCCCATGAGTTAGGAATGATGATAGATTCTGATGCTATTAAGGTAGACTCCTGGCATCATCGTACAGATGCTATTTCATCAATTGCGGTGGTTATAGCCCTGGTAGTACAGAATTTTAATATATATTTTGTGGATGGCCTGTCTGCTATGATTATTTCAATTATGATAGGGTACACTGGAGGAGAATTTTTGCTAAAGGGGATAGATGAACTCTTGGGGAAAAGTGCACCACTTGATCTTGTTCAAAAGGTTAAGAATGTGGTCAGGGATTTTCCTCAAGTCATTGATATGCATGATTTAATAATTCACCGTTATGGCCAGAATATCATAGGATCACTGCATATTGAATTATCCAACCAACTCTCATTACGGGATGCTCATAACATAGCTGATAAAGTTGAAAAGAAATTAAAATCATTATTCAATATGCATATTACTGTACATATTGATCCAGTAGATATTAATGACTCTAATTTGAAAAGGATTCGATTTTTTTTAAAAAGGATTGCAGAAAAAGAAAAAAATTTTAATTTTCATGATCTGAGAATAAAGGATCAGAGTGGGAAAAAAGTTTTATTAATGGATCTGGCAATGAATCCCCAAAAAAGTGACGAGGAAATAGAAAAATTAAAATTAAAATTAACAGGTCTGATTAAAAAAAAATTTTATGCAATAGATAAAGTCAATTGTAAAGTAGATCCTGAATTTATGTTATGAGGGAGATATGAAAAAAGTAACCTTTTTAACCATATTTATAATATTATTATCATCAATAAATTTACTATCTGAAAAAAGTTATAAAGACTACCAAGTTATTTCCAAAACCGAAAATAGTATAACCATTGAGTATAGTCCTAAACATTTTAGTTTTGATACTGTTATAGTGAATAATAGAGAATATCTAAAACCAAATTTTTATTTGGCATCCCCTGTAAATGATATAGGAGAACCTAGGTTACAGGTAAGGAATTTTACTATTGGAATACCACAATCAGGTAAAGTAAGCCTTAGAATTTTATCTGTTGATTATAAAAAAGTTGAGGGGATTCGAATTCTCCCTGTCCCCATTATTAAAAAGGATGGTGAATTCATCAAAGAAGTTTATGAGGAAGGAGATACTTTTAAAAGATCGGGGATGATACCTGAAAATGTAGCTGAACTTATAAAACCGGGTTATATTCGAAATCAAAGAGTAGTAACCTTGAAAATATCACCTGTACAGTATAATCCTGCAGAAAAATTGGCTCTTGTATATAATAAAATACAATAAATGCCCCGTATATATTGTACCCGTCTTCGGTAACGTTATATGTGATGCCACCATCGTCGTCGGAACGCCACACTCTTATCTTCATTAGAACTCCTCCTTAACTCGTTTAGGATCGTGTAGATATTTTTTGAGCACCTTGATGAACGCCGGTGTCTTAATATAGAACGCGTGCTTCTTCTTAATACATCGGTTGTGTAGCAGTACGGCTATCTGCGCTTTAGCGTCATCATACTGTGCCCCCGTGCTTTCCTCTATATACTTGACGGTCATCTGATAGTTGTCCAACACCTGCCAACATGTCTCTTCTCCCCAATGCGATATTAGCTCTACCACTCTCTTACCGTCCTTGATGGAGCTCTCGCTTAACTTTTTGTGAGAGAACATGTCATATCCAAAGT
>CAYUAG010000070.1:7827-13616 GCA_964442615.1 uncultured bacterium | reverse complement strand
ACCTTGAAAATATCACCGGTACAGTATAATCCTGCAGAAAAATTGGTTATTGTATATAATAAAATACAGGTTCAATTACTATTTGGTGGTAAAGATGTTACGTATAAAGAATCTGGAAAAATAACTGGTATTGAAACTATAATTAACAAGGGTTTAATTAATCATAAGCAAGCTAAAAAATGGCGAATATCTGTACCACTTAGAGTAGGTAAAGCTCAGAGGTTTAGATTTTCAGCTAATAGTTATAAAATTCCAGTTTATGAAGAAGGAGTATATAAACTCTATGGAGAGTTTTTAAAAGATAATGGAGTGGATATTTCTTCAATTGATCCTATAACTATCAAGATATACAATAATGGTGGTAAACAACTACTTCGAAATATTGATGCCGAGAGGCCAGATGGTTTTATGGAAAATTCTATAATAGTATATGGTACTGAGGATGGCAGTTTTGATGAATCAGATTATATTATTTTTTATGGAAAGGGAACCAATGGCTGGGAGTTTAATGAAACCTCTGGATCCTTTGAACACTACATAAATATTTATGATGATAGAAATATATATTTTTTAGTGTATAATGATGGGATTGAAGGTAAAAGAATACAAACAGTTGATAATTCAGGGATTTCTGGAGTAGAACTAATATCATCTGCAAGACAGAAGATATTTTTAGAAAATGATGAGAATAATCTTATAAGCGGAGGGATAAACTGGTATGGAAATGAGTTTACAAATAATTGGCAAAATAAATCCTATAAACTGCTACTGGAAAATCCAGTTATTAATAGCACTATTAATTTTCGGTTCAGGTTTAAAGGGGGTAGTTCATATAATCATCAATTTAAAATTGAGTTGAATCAAGAGCAGCTTAAATTATTTAATTTTTATGGAACAGGTGAACAGACAACTTCTGCTGCGTATAGTGGTTCCTATCTGAATGGTTCCAATGATTTGGATTTAGAATATTTGACTACTGAGGATGGAGCAAAAGCTTATCTTGACTGGTATGAGGTAGAATATCCTTGCCAGTTAATAGGATCTGAGGGTACATCATCATTTTTTTCTCCTCAGGAGCCTGATATTTATCAATATCATCTGACCGGTTTTATGGGAAAACCATTAGCATTAGATATTACCAAGGTTACAGAAGTTAAACAAATGAAGCTGGAATCAATGGAAAATGGCTGGGCATTTACAGATAGTATTGATCAGGATAATTTAGCACGATATTATATAGTGGATGAATCAGGTTATAAGACACCTTCTGAAATAATAGAAGATGAAATTTCAGACCTTCGTAATTCTTCCCATGAAGCAGATTTATTAATCATTACTCACAAAGATTTTTTTGATCAGGCTTTAAGGTTGAAATCTCATAAAGAAGAATATGATTCATTATCGGTTTTTGTATGTGATATTCAGGATGTATACGATGAATTCAGTAGTGGAGTAATGGATGCGGTTGCTATCAGGGATTTTGTTAAATATTCTTTTGATACCTGGGCAAGAAAACCTTCTATGCTTCTTCTATTTGGGGATGGTGATTATGATTATAGGAATATTTTATCACAGAATGATAAAAATTGGATTCCACCTTTCGAATATGAGGGAGATAGTCATAATACTGCTCGAGCTACTGATGATTGGTATACCTATGTTTCTGGAAATGACAAATATATGGATTTATCAGTAGGGAGATTTCCGGTTCAAACAACTGAAGAAGCAGAAGCGGTTATAGATAAAATAGTTCAATATGAGAGTAATCCTGTTTTTGACTGGTGGCGAAATTTATTTACTCTGGTAGGAGATGATGAGAATGGTGGACGGGGGAGTACAAATGAAGTTACTCATATTAATGCCACTGAGAAAATTGCTGAAAATATTATACCAAGTAAATACGATTTAAAAAAGATTTATTTGACTGAGTATCCGGAAGTGTTATCAAGAAAACCGGATGCTGCTGATGATTTGATAGAACAGATAAATATTGGAACTATATGGGTTAATTATATTGGACATGGTAACAGAATGGTACTTGCTCATGAGAGAGTATTTGAAAGAGATAAAGATATTGACAAACTTGAAAATAAAGAAAAACATTGTTTTTTATATGCAGCAACCTGTCATTTTGGCAGGTATGATAAGCCAGACGACCAGAGTGGTGCAGAACTCTTATTAACTTCTACAGACGGTATAGGAGTAATAGGTGCTATAGCTGCTTCCCGAGATTGTTCTTCTACTCCAAATGAAGCATTAAATGAGATGTTGCTTCGAGAACTTTTAACTTCAGATAGTTCACTTAGATTAGGGGAGGCATTTGTTATTGCTAAGTATAAAATCACCGATGAAAATAATAATGAGAAGTACATTCTTTTTGCTGATCCTTCTATGCGACTCGGAGTACCGAAATTTAGGAGTATTATTACTGAAATAAATCCTGATACCTTAAAGGCTTTAGATAAATTAACTGTCTTTGGAAAAATTGAGAAAGATGGAGAACTTTGGACCGGATTTAATGGAACAGTGTATATACGTTGTTTTGATAGTAAAAAGAATATTTTGTATACCAATGATGATGTTAACCTTAACTATTTATTATCCGGTAATTCAATATTTCGGGGTAAAAAAGAGATTACAAGTGAATTTTTTCAGTTTTCTTTTATTATACCCAAAGACATATCCTATGGTGGAAACACTGCCCGGATAAGCGCCTATTTTTATGGTGATGGCTGGGATGGAAACGGTAGTAAGGAGCAATTACCAGTGGGGGGGAGTTGTGTTCTTGAAGATGTTGAAGGGCCGGAAATTTCTCTATATTTTACTGGGTATGAAAATTTTATTACCGGAGATATGGTTGAAGAGGATCCTGAACTTGTTGCTTTTCTAAAGGATGACAAAAGTGGAATAAATATAACTGAAGAGATAGGGCATAAAATAATGCTTTATGTAGATGAACAAAATCCCGTGAATATTACTCAATATTTTCAATATGATAAGGATAGTTATTTGGATGGTACATTACACTATGTTTTAAAAGGATTATCAACTGGTATGCATACTATTTTATTAAAAGCGTGGGATAATGCAAATAATTCAACAAAGAAATCAATAAGTTTTAAAATAGTTCCTGAAGATGAGCTCAGAATCGAGGAAATATTGAATTATCCCAATCCCATGCAGAAATCTACACATTTTACTTTTAAGTTAAATAAAGATGCTGAAGTTGACATTAATATATATACTGTTTCTGGAAGAATGGTATGCAAACTTTCTTCTATTTCTGGAGTTTCAGGATTTAATATGATTCCCTGGAACGGAAGAGATGAGATGGGTGACCCAGTAGCTAATGGTGTTTATCTTTATAAAGTTATAGCACAAAGTTACGACTCGGATTCATCTACTAACCAAGAGAAAATTGGAAAATTGATTATCATGAGATAAAAGGATTTCAAGTTCGATTTGAATTTGTACTAATATTTTAATATATTATTGAAAGTCTAAAGAGTATTTTTTTGTTATGGATGATATTTATTATTCAGTTATAAGAGAAGCTTGCACAGAAATAAAAGTAAAGGGATCTAAGTTTATAGGGTATGTAAAGCCTGTAGAAACTATTGAACAGGCTAAAAGATATATAGATGCTATTTCCGCCCGGAATTATAATGCAACCCATAATTGTACAGCTTATAAAGTAGGTATTACCCACAAATCTGTTTATCGGTATAATGATGATGGTGAGCCTGGAGGTACTGGAGGAAGGCCTATTTTTGATGCAATTAATGGGAAAGGATTAACAAATGTTGTATGTGTTGTTACCAGATATTTCGGAGGTACCAAGTTGGGTACAGGTGGATTGTCTCGAGCATATCGGAATTGTGCTGACCAGACTTTAGACAAGGCAGGTAAAAAAGAATTGTTTTTTACTGATACTATTTTAATTATTTTCCCCTATAATTTGACTGGTAAGGTAATGGAGATTATTGAAAAAAGTAAATCTAAGATTATAGATAAAAGATATGATACTGAAACCAAAATTAGAGTAGAAGTAAAACAATCTCAATCAAAGGAGATTATACAGCACTTGATAAATAAAACAGGTGGAAAAATTATAATTAAGGAATTAGAGAATGAATCTACTTGACATAAGAATTTTTTTGTTTATTGTTGTCCTTTTTTTTTCAGCCTTTTTTTCCGGATCAGAAACAGCCCTGATTTCTATCAGTAGACTGAAATTGGAGGTTTGGACCAGGAGAGGAGTAAAAGGGGCTGATAAAATCCGTAATTTTCTCTTAAAACCGGAAATTTTTTTAACTACAATTTTGGTTGGGAATAATATCTGTCTGGTAATTGCATCATCCATTATGGCAGTATATTTTAAAAATATGTTCAATGGTTTTGTGATAACTGCTTTCAGCTCTTTTTTCTTGCTAATTTTTGGAGAGGCTCTTCCCAAATCACTTGCCAGAGACAAGACAGGCTTATTTATCCGCTGTGCTGTGTCTCCTCTTAGAATACTATATGTTGTATTTTATCCTATAAATATAATAATAATGAACATATCAAAATTATTATTAAAATTGATAAAAGCGGAAGACTGGGCTGTGAAAAAATTTTTTACTCGTAAAGATCTTGATATGTTAATCCGGGAAAGCAAGCAGTCTGATTTTATTGATGAAGAAGACATTGGATTAATATCAAAATTTATTCTAAGAGGCAATAAAAATGTTGGTGAAATAATGATACCAAGAACTGAAATACTGGCTGTTTCTACTGATGATTCGATAGGTTCAATTTCAGAAATTTTTGAGAAAAAAGGATTTTCTCGTCTCCCTTTAATTGATAAAGATATTGATCATATCATCGGTAATATTAATGCAAAAGATATTCTGTTTAAAGAACCGGAGAATCTACGGGATATACTTAGACCGGTAGTTTTTGTACCAGAAAGTAAACCTATAGGTGGTTTATTGAAAGAGATGCAGAGGAAAAGATTGTGGATGGCTATTGTGGTTGGGGAGTATGGAGGAACAGCCGGATTAGTTACTATAGAAGATATTCTGGAAGAATTTTTTGGAGAGATTGAAGATGAGTTTGATGTAATTCCCAAGGATATAAAAAAAATAAATCATACTTCTTTTTTAGCAAAGGCTACAAATAAAATTGAAGAAATAAATAAAACCTTAGATATGGATTTACCTTTGGGTGATTATAATACTCTTGGTGGTTTGATTATAGATAAATTACGGTACATCCCTCAAAAAGGAGAAAAGATAGAACTAAAAAATTGTACCCTCCAGATCCGTACTGCTTTTAAGAAAAAGATTGGATGGGTAAAGATAGTAAAAAAAGAAGTATAGTAATAGTTTAGTTTTTCTATAGTACATTCCAAGATAATTCAGAATATTTGTTTTAATAATGTTTATTTTAAAAAGGAACTGTAGTATGACTGATTGTAAAAATTACAAAGATAACTTGAAAAAATGTAATTGTACATACGAGCCCTGTCCCAGAAAGGGAATATGCTGTGAATGTATTGAGTATCATAAAAAATTAGGAGAATTGCCTGCCTGTTTTTTTCCTGATGAAGTTGAACGGACCTTTGATAGAAGCATTAGAAAATTTATATCAATAAATTCATAAAAGCTGTGAAAAATATTTTTAAAACATTGATTTTTGATTTTGATGGTACTCTGGTAGATACAGCAACAGATGTTATCAATTCTATTAATTTTGCCCTGAAAAGAATGGGTATTAATACTATTTCTAAAAATAATATCAAAAAATGT
>CAYUAG010000070.1:0-7817 GCA_964442615.1 uncultured bacterium | reverse complement strand
ATATAAAAAAATGTATAGGACCTGAGGAAGAAGATTTTTTAAAAGCTGTATTAGGAAAAAATTTAGATAAATATAAAAAAGAGTTTATCATTCTTTTCAGGGAATATTATTGGGAGCATTGTCTTGATAATACCAAATTATTTACTGGTATAGATTTTATTATACAAAAATATCAACATAAAAATGTAACAATTGCCAGTAATAAACCACGTTTTTTTATTGAGAAAATTTTAAAAGGTCTGTCTACTTTGGATTTTATTGATGTAATTATTGGACCTGAAGATGTAAAAGAAGTAAAACCACATCCGGAAATGATAGAGAAGATTATGGAAAAAACAGATTCCTTAAAGGTAGAGACACTTTTAATAGGAGATACTTATAATGATATTATTGCTGGTCATAAAGCAGGTATTTCCACCTGTGGGGTGAGTTATGGATATGGGAATAAAGTTGCTATAGTAGAGCAGAAACCGAATTTTCTGGTTAATCACCCCCAACATTTATCAAAAATAATTGATAATCATCTTTATTGAAATGATATTTTAATTCAATGTATATTTTCTTAATTATATTGTTCCTGACATTTTAAGGGGGAAAAATGAAACTAGGATTAGAAAACAAAGTTGCTCTGGTAGCTGCATCAAGCAGGGGACTTGGAAGGGCTATAGCAGAACAGTTATCTGCTGAAGGTGTAAAACTAATAATTTGTTCTAGAAATAAAAGAATACTGGAAAAAACTGCAGATGATATTTTCCTTAAAACAGGCGTCTCTGTTTTTCCTCTTGCAGTAGATCTATCCAAGAAAGATCAAATAGAGTGGTTGGTGCGAGAAGCAATTGATCTTTTTGAAAATATTGATATACTTATCACAAATGCAGGTGGCCCTCCACCAGGTAATTTTGATGATATTGAGGATGATGAATGGGGAAAAGGATTCGAGCTTACCTTGATGAGTGCTGTCAGGCTTATCAAGGTGGTAGTTCCTGGTATGAAAAAACAAAGATGGGGACGAATAATAAATTTAACTTCTGTGTCTGTAAAGCAGCCGGTAGATGGATTACTGTTATCCAATGTAATTCGACCTGGAGTGGTGGGATTAACCAAAAGTCTTTCTCAGGAATTGGCTCCATATAATATTTTGGTGAATTCAGTTTGTCCGGGGTATCATATGACAGACAGAGTAAAACAATTGTTACAAAATAAAGCTAAAGTAAAAAATATTACTGTGGAAGAGGCTGAAAAAGAGATTACTGATCAGATACCATTAGCAAGAATGGGAAAACCAGAGGAATTTGCGGATGTGGTTACCTTTCTAGCCTCAGAGAGGGCAAGTTATATAACCGGTGCTGTTATTCAGGTTGATGGGGGGTATGTAAAGGGGTTGATGTAGATGGCATGTAGGTTGGATTGAGCAAGGCGAAATCCAACATTTTTTGATTAAAAATATAAATAATTCTATTGACTTTTATAAAATAAATTGTATCTTCATTGTATATACATCTTAAAACCAGCGGAGTGTTATTATGAAAGTAAAAGTACAATTATGGGGTAATAGTTTAGCATTGAGAATCCCGAAATATATTGCTAAACAAATAAATATTGATAATGGATCGAATGTTGATATATCACTTGAACAAGAAAAAATAATAATTAAAACTATTCAAGAAAAACAAGAATCTTTAACATACTATTTATCAAAAGTTAATAGTGATAATATTCATAAGGAAGAAGATTTTGGTAGCCCTGTCGGTGGTGAATTATGGTAGAATATACTCCAAAACAAGGTGATATTGTATGGTTAACTTTATATCCTCAAAAGGGCCGGGAACAATCAGGTCGTAGGCCAGCTGTAGTTTTAAGTCCATATTCTTATAATTCCAAAGTAGGATTAGCAATTTTTTGTCAAGTAACTTCCAAAGAGAAAGGCTACCCTTTTGAGATTAAATTACCCAATAAATGCTCTGTTCAAGGAGTAATCTTGGTTGATCAAATTAAAAGTTTCGATTGGCGTTCCAGAAATGCAGAATTTATTTGTAAGTTATCCAAGTCAAAAATGAAAGAAATGTCCAAAAAGTTAAAATTGTTATTACCTGAGTAATAATATTTGTCCATACCCACAAAATGTAGTCGATCCATACCGCGGTCCATTTTTTCAACCTTGGAGAATTTTGTGGAATCACTTAATTTGGGGGAATAGCTCTTGCTAATTTGTCCGTTGAATTTTATATTGACCTCATGAAAACCAGAAAGGAGGAGGCGCGATGGCAGTATGTGACATGTGTAACAGAAGCATGGTGCGGGGAACCGGGCTTCTTATGCCTGGCAAGAGTACAACCTTGTCGTTCAAGAAGGAGGCGAGTGATTTTCTGTCCATGATGGGATTAAACGCAGATGAAGCACGCTCGACGATAGACGAAACTGCCGACCACATTGCTGCTTCGCCTTCGCTAGTATGTGAAGCATGTGCGACGAAACTCGGGCGCTCACCTTCCCAGCTTACTGAAGCCCGCCAGAAAGCGGCAACCTGGTGGTAAAGTCACTGAAAAGGATCAACAAAAACCGGGTCGAGGCGATGCTGTAATCCGTACGCCTCATCCGACACCTTAGCTCTGTTTATTTATTGATAGGAAGTAAATACCTAGATAACTCAATATTTCTGTTAATCCCTTATAAGATGATTATTTGTAAATTTATTTTCTTTTTTATATATTTCAGTTAATTTGTTAAGTAAGTATTAAAGATTAAATTTTATCGGAGGAGGAAATATGAAAAGATTAATTAATTATCTCTCAATTTTTATACTCTTGATTAACAGTCATTTTGTTTTAGGTCAAACAGTGGATGATTTTATCAATAAGTCAAATAAGTTTTATCAATCAGGTAATCTGAAAGAGGCTGCTCAGGTAATGGAAGAAGCTATTGAGAAATTTCCCGAATATTCAACCGCTTACTCCTATTTAGGATTTTATCGGGGTATGCAGGCTGGAGAAACTCAAAATTTCATGGAAGCAGGTCAGTTAATAGGAACTGCTTATCAACATCTGGATAAAGCGGTTGAACTTGATCCCAACAATCCTATAGCCCGGTTTCACAGGGGTGTAATGGGAGTGAACGTGCCTGCATTTTTAAGTAAACTGGATGGGGGAATTAAAGATCTTGAATTTCTGGTAAAGTTATATCAACAATCTCCGGATCAGCTCTCCCCTGATTTCATGGCTCGGTGCTATGATTTTTTGGGTAAAGGATATCATAAAAAAGAAAAAAGTCAGGAAGCAGTTACAGCCTGGAAAAAAGTTATTGAACTTGCTCCTGAGACCGATTTAGCAATAAATGCACAAAAGAATGTCGATGGATTATCTTCTACTCAAAAAGAAGAAACTACTTCCAAGAGTGATGATGAGATATTGGAAAAGAAATATTTTTTAAAGGATATTGATCTACTAAAAAAGAAAATTGATGGTGATCCGAATAATATTTCCCTGCAGATAGAATTGAGTAGAGCTTTTATGGATAACGAAAAAAATGAGAAGGCTCAAGAGGTGTTAGAGAATGTTATTCAGAAAGATTCTACTAATATTGCTGCTTATAAGCTAGTTATGGAAGCAGTTGGGAAAATTGCCGAAAAAGGATATGATGAAAATATTTATACTGATACCAGTTATCGTACCAAACTTGCTTTTAAGGTCAGTGAATTAGCTGAGAGAGCAGTGGCTATTGCCCCTGATGATTTGGAATTGAGGTTGATCCGAGGAAACATTGATGTTTCTATGCCTTTTTTTGTAGGCAAATTAGAGCAGGGCATAGAGGATTTGAATTTTATAATACACAGTAAGGCTGACCAGGAAATTAAAGCAGAAGCAACCTACTGGCTGGGTGTGGCATATCAGAAAAAGGCAATTACAAACTGGATTAAGGTGATTTCAAAATATCCAGGAACTAATGCTTCCCAGCTTGCCTTTCAGAGTATGCGTCCCTCAGTAGAGCATTTTGATGCAAGTGCGTATGAAAAACCATTTTTAGCCATTGACTTTATAATGGGTTTTAGAGATGAATTAGCTCCCCAAACAGTGATATGGATTGAAGATCAAAATGAAAATTTTATTAAAACAGTGTATGTCTCAGGATTCAGCGGTTTTGCCAAAGAAAAACAAGTAAATTTACCAGAATGGTCTGATGCTTCTTATTTTTCTGATGTTGATGCGGTTACCGCAGCCAGTATAGATGTGGGACATCATATTTATGTCTGGGACTTGAAAGATCATAAAGGTAATAGAGTTAAAAATGGAGAGTATAGGGTTAACATCGAAGTTGCTTTTTGGCCAAGTATGGAATATCAAATGGTATCCGTTCCCATTACTATTAGCAGCGATAGCAAGAAGAATGTCATAGAAGAAGGGAATTTGATTCCTTATGTGGAAGTTAGATATTATGGTGATGATCAATAATTAAGGTGTTTTTCTTGACATTTTGAAGTTAAATTATTATATAATGAGTCCATTCTAAAAACCCACTAAGGACACGAAATTCACGAAATATAAAAATATAAGTTTAATAAAAACATTTAGTGTATTCCGTGTATTTCGTGGGAGATCTCTTTTTTATAGTGAACTCTATAATTAATCATCAAATTTTATTTATTGATTAATTTATTGTTTCTAGATACAAATATTTTGATGTTGGAGTTGTTGGTAGTTAATATAAAGTAATACGGTTAATGCTAAAAATTTCTGTTTATTCAATTTTTTTCAGTGTTTTTATGGTAATATTTAAATGGTTGAAAAGTAATAATTACTGTATTCAACTAAATGCATATTATTTTAGAACATGGAGATATTATGAAAACATCTAAATTACTCGTAGTCCTATTTATTAGTTTATTTTTACTTAGTGAATTTGCCTGTCAAAATAAACCTGCCGATAGAGAAGCGAAACAGGTTGAAGAGGGAGAAGAGTCTGGATTCGAACTAGCTTTAGACGAAAAATATGATACAGTCAGAAATGGTGCCCGACTAATTTTGGTTTACGATTCGCAAACTAATTCATTTGTGGGCAGTGTAGAGAATACAACAGACAAAACCTTGAAAAAAGTACGTGTTGAAGTTCACCTTTCAAACGGAATTGAACTTGGCCCAACAACCCCTGTCGACCTCGAGCCTGAAAAAAAGATGGACATCAAACTTACTACAACAAGCAAGGAATTTGTTGGTTGGACTGCTCATCCTGAAGTCGGAGGTGAAGAACAGGGTCACGGTGAAGAACGTGATGAACACAAACGGGAAGAAAGTGAACACAAAGGTGAACATAAAGATGAGCATAGAGAAGAACATGGGGAGCGACATTAGTCTTATACTGATTTGGTTAATTATTTTGTATTAACAGGGATTCACGTATAACGAGACTGTCGAAAAACCTCTAAATTGAGTGACTTTTAGATCCTAAGTTCAATATTTAACTACCAGAATTTCAGTTTTTCGACAATCTCAACACATGGCTGCTAAAGATACGACCGCAACCGTTCTTTTTCATTTTTTATTTTGTTTTTGGACAGCTTTCGCCGTCCATGCAAAAAAAACAATGCGGAAATAACCGTGCATTCATTTTAACATTGATCGGGGAGTTGGTGTAGTATTAGTTGGCCGAGCTGTACAACCACCTTAGGTGGTATTCGGATTTCGATAAATATATTTGAAAATAATAATTATTTGAGGGCATATGAATAAAATTTGTAGAGTGCTGTTAATAATTGGTATCATTTTCGCTTATCCAAGTATTTACATGAGCGCTGAATCAATAGACCTTGAATCTATTATTTTAAAAGCAAAAAATGGAGATGCTTATTATCAAGGTGTATTAGGTGCAATTTATCGTCGAGGTGAAATGGGAGAGATAAACTTCAAAAAAGCATATAAATGGTCACAGTTATCTTCTAAAAAAAATAATCCAATTGGTATGTACAATTTAGCAGTGTTATATGAGTCCGGAATAATAGTCTCTAAAGATACGCTTAGGGCAAATGAATTATATGCAAAGGCATATATACCTATGCATGAATTGGCAACACAGGGTGATCCCAGAGCTCAGGTAAATTTGGGTTATATGCTTGAATTAGGAAATGGTGTTAATGCAAATTTACAAGAAGCATTGCAGTGGTACGAAAAAGCTGCAACTGCCGGATATCCCAGAGCGCAATACATTGTAGGGTATAAGTACTATTTTGGTTGGGGATATGAAAAAGATTATGATAAGACAATTGAATGGTTTAAAAAAGCAGCCGAACAAAATTATCCAGCAGCACAGCACTTTTTAGGCAACATGTATGCGAATGGTGTGGGAGTCACAAAAAGTTTTAACGAAGCAGTAGAATGGCATAAAAAAGCAGAAAAAATTCAATATAATATGGAAGTCATAAACAGTGAATCATCCCATTATGTATTGAATGGCATTGAATACGAAGATGATAAGATCATTCCCGGTTTACTGCCTCCAAATTTTAGGCTTGAAATTCTGGAAGGTAGTTGTGGTGAATCTTGTTTATGGAGTATAATTAATTCTGAGAATTTTATAACTTCACAGATCGAGATTAATAAAGAAGGAGGATATCCTGGAAGAGGATTACATGTAAATGAGCTACATAAACCATTAGATGAATATAATATTAAATATGTAGACAATATGAATAAATCCTATTTTAAATATGTATTATCCTTTTTAAATCCAATAAACATTTTTTCATCCCATTCAACAAAATCTAGAGATTTCCTGTATAACAAGATAATAACAAAGATAAAACAAGGTAATCCTATTATTTTAGGTGTTAAAATTTATCCTGATAAACATTTTTTCTGGGATTGTAATCATTTTATATTATTGGTTGGATATAATGAAAAAACGAATGAGTTAATTTTTAATGATTTTGATGAACGAAAAAGAATAAATGCAGATAAGCTTTTAGATAAAACCGAAGGATATTCTATAATAAACAGATATAATTTTTTAAATTATATAGAAATAAAGAATTTTAATAAACCTGAATTCTAACCATAAACACAATTGCCACTTAACGAGAATGTTGAAAAACCTTCAATATGGCAGATTTTTTTGCTATAAAATCAATATTTATTTCCAAGATTTGAAATTATTCGATAGTCTCAATCCAATGCTGCAGAGGATGCAAACGGTTCAGTATTATTAAACAGGTCGTTCATGTGTTTTGGACGAAAACAGCTTCCATTAAAATGCTTAACAATTCAGAGGTTAAAGGCGTCCCCCCGATCGGTTCGGTTTTCGTTGCGGACAGCATCAGTTGTTTGCAGATAGGGGCATTCACTACTTGCCACTATATAAGTAAGATAATATATATATTTTTAAATATCAGTTTTTTGATAAGGGTATACTTTACCCTCAGGAAACATGTATCTTTGTTATTTGAATATGAAAAAATATAAAATATACTCTGAAACAATTTTTTATTATTCGACTCTGACTGTTATTGCATGCTTGCCGATTTTTCATCCAAAACATTAATAAATAAAATTAATTCATTCTTAATGTTTAATTAAAGGTTGATATTTGATAAAGTGCGCAATTGATAGGTCAAATAAATTTCGCATACTCAGGGTAATTTTTTAATAGTTTATTTTTATTGCTGCTATCCTGAGATAAAAAAGATAAGTCTTCAAATTTAAAGCCCAGTGTCACTGTACAACCATTCAGACTAAATTCTCCGGTTGATACAGCAGCTTAATAACATCTTATCCTGAAAGTTATCAGTTTAAGAATTTATTTTTCAATTGTATAGCCAATTTGGTCAAAAGGAT
>CAYUAG010000069.1:0-20632 GCA_964442615.1 uncultured bacterium | reverse complement strand
GGAAATATACTCTCAGAGGAGAAGAGGTTGAGAATGAAGTAGAAAAAGTTATAGGTTGGCTTTTTAAGGATAATAAATATTTAAGAAAATTTAAAATTGTTATTGGAATTGATGATAATGATGTAGTACTTAAAACTGAAAGTTTTCCAAATTTGTCAAGAAAAGAAATAATCCAATCAATTCAATTTGCTTTACAGCGGGAAATTAGTCAAGAAGGAATAGAAGCAGAAGTTATTTGTGATTTCAGAGCTGTATCGGGAGAAAATAATCAGTCTGATTATATTACTATGGGTGTACCAGAAGATGTAATAGTAAATAAAGTGGGAGCTATTGTTGCTCAAGAGATTACCCCTTCAAAGGCTATTCCAACAATCGTTTCTTTACTTAATTTACTTCAGTTTATCCCAGGTATTGAAGATGTGGGTGAAATTGGATTGATGGATATTGGTGCAACACGGAGTATGTTAATTTTTGTTAAAGATGGTAAGATAGAATTTTACAGAGAAATTTTAGTTGGAGGGGATGATTTTACAAAGGGAATTACAGGTACAATTTTTCATGAAGGAAGAGCAATTCAATTAATAAGCGAAGAGGCAGTTGAGTTTAAATTGAAGTATGGCTATCCTCAGGAATACTCTGAAGGGATGTCATTTCATGGAGCTCCTATTGCGGAAGTAGGTACAATGATGCGACCAGTTGTTGAGAGACTCATTGGTGAGATTAAACGTTCTATAGGTTTTTATAAGGATAAATCAGAAGGTGGAGATATTGAAACACTCTATTTGTTAGGAGGTGGATCTCTCCTTAAAAATTTGCCTGAAGTGTTAGCAGAAAAACTTGATTTATCAGTACTTCCTTTACCTTTTGCAGAGAATATTCAAGTTTCTGGTAAAAAGGAGCAGAAAGAGATTTTTCGTTTAAAATATCTTGAACAAGCTGTTAGTTTTTCTCTTGCTTTAGAAGATTCACCTGAAGGTAATTTATTACCAGATGTATATAAGAAAATACATAAAACCTCAGCTTTGAAGAGATATGTTTTAATGTTTATTGGTTTATTTACCTGTATATTGTTGATGATCTGGTGGTTAGGAGAAAAAGAGATTAAGATACTTGAAACTCTTGTTACAAGTTATAAGAAAAGAATGTCTAATATTCGTGAAGCTAGAAGTAATGCACAACTTTTAACGGCTTTAGAAAACAGAGAAAAGAAACTATTATCGCAAATATCTGAGTTAAGTTCTAGTTATGGTCAGGATGAGGTTTTAATTCAAGTGTTAAAGTTGGTTTCTCATATTACTCCAAAAAATTGTGTGATTTTTTCTTATGAATATAAAAAAGAGAGAGATTCTGAGGAGAAGGAAGATTCTAACAAAAAAAGGAATAAAGATAAAGAAGATAAAAATTTAAAGAATACCATGGTTGTAATAAACTTAGCATATCCAGAACCACCAAAAGATGTTGAAATTATTGCTTTTAAGTTTATAGTTGATATGGAGGAATCTGGATTTTTTTCTGATGTTAATATGGTTAAGGAGGAGTATTCCAAGGATAGGAGTACTTTTATATATTCAGTCGAAGCAGTTTTGAAAGAATAATAATATTTTAGGAGATTTATTTTTGAATAAAGATATTATAGCTTTAATAAGTTTATTTGGTGCAATTTTTTTGATATGGGTGTTTGCATTATTTAATCCTCAATCACATCAAAAGAAAAAGCTTAACAGTGAAATTCAAAGTTATAAAGTAATTGAACAACAACATGTTCCGGAAAGCAAGATTTTTTTTATGGAAAAAAAGTTAGACAGCCTTTCATTAGAAATTAGTAAGATAAAAAATCAATTTTATTTAGATAAAGCTATTCTTGATTTAGGCAGACATATTGAGCAAATAGGTAACGAGTATGGTCTGGAGTTTAAAAATATTTCATTGATAGATTATGAAATACTTAATTTTTTCGGTAGTGAGAATGATCAATCCTTAACAGAACTTCCAGTTCAAATTGAGTTTGAAGGGGAGTATAATGCACTAACTCATTTTCTTGATAGCATTGGTGATTTTCCATTTTTAATTAGATTTACAGATATTTCTATACTAAATGATGATTTAAGAACAATGAAATTAAGTATTTCATTAATAGGAATGGTCGTAATAACTAAATCTGAATTAGGTGAAATTAAAGAAATTTCAAAAGAAAGTATATGATACATTTGAAATATCTATCATTGAATGGAGGAATAAATGATAAAAATGCATAAAGTTAAAAAATTAATTTACCTAGGTATTATTACAGTTTTATCTTTTCTCATCTGGATTACATGTACTGAAAAAAATCCTATAGATCCCACTGATTCAGGTGAAGAAAATCTTTATGTATTGACAAATATTTCTGTTTCTGTAGAAAAAATTTTTGAAGGGGACTCAGTATCTGTTAGAGTTCAATTGTTAAATATTGATAAAGAACCAGTAGAAGGTCATATAGTAAGTTTTAGTGTAAATATCGGATCAATCAATCCAGTTCAAAATACAACAGATGAAAATGGCTGGGTTGAGACTAAATTTTATAGTGAAGATGATTTGGGTAAAGCCACTATTAAAGCAACTAGTAATGATGCTATTTCTTCTACAGTTGAGATTGAGGTCCTCTCAATAGCGGAAAGTACATTATTAATCAATACTTCAAGAAAAAGTATACTTGCCAATGGGATTGATACTACCAAGATTATTATTAAAGTACAGGGAGATTCTATTGATTGTGGAGGAAAGGTTTTATCACTACATGCAGAACCGGGAGGAGTAAATCCTCCTACAATTACTTTAGGTTCAGACGGAGAAGCAGAAGCAATCCTTACATCCATAGGAAGTAAAAGAGATACAATGTCAACAATTACAGCAGAAATTACTACTCAGCAAGGTTCTGTTTCAGCTGTTCCTATGCAAGTTGAATTTAAAGGTATAAATCTTTCAGTTAATGCGAATCCTATGGTGATTATGGCAGATGGGAAAAGCACTTCTTTTATTTCTGTGATTATTAAAGAAACAAAAACTGATTTTGCCTTGTATGGACAGCAGGTTGAATTTGCAGCCAGTCATGGGCTTATACCTCGTTATGCTTCCACAGATGATAAAGGATTGGCTAAAGTACAATTGACCAGCTCTGTTGATTCTGCTGTTTCAAGAGTTACTGTATATTATGGTGATTTACAAGATAGTGTGAAAGTTGAATTTCGAGAATCTACTCCATCAAATATCGAGGTTTCAGCTATTCCTTCAGTTATCACTGCTGATGGGCAAAGTAAGTCCATAATTCGGGTTACTGTTACTGATGAAAACAATAATCCTGCCCCAGATGGAATCCCTGTGGATTTTGAAATTACAGATGGAACTGGAAGTATTGAACAATATAAAGTTACAAATAATGGTGTTGCTTCAAGTAATCTTACTAGTGGTACAAAACCGGATACTGCTCATGTTAGAATAACTGTAACTATTTCTGAAGGTTCTGTTTTACAAGATTCAATCAATGTAGTGTATATTGCTGGTAATCCTGATAAAATTCTTGTAGATGCCAATAAAGACACAGTAAAGGCTAATGGAATTGATACTACCCATGTTAAAGCTAAAGTTATGGATACTCAGGGTACTCCCTTAAAAAATATAACTATTAATTTTACTGCCAGCATAGGGGACATTACTTCTAATGCCACTACAAATTCTGCAGGTATTGCCCAAGCAGTTTTTTCAAGTGGAGAAGTTGGTTATAGTACCATAACTGCCCAAGCTGAAGGTTTTTCAATTAAAGGTAAAACAACAGTTGTTCTTATTCCCGGTCCTCCAAATTCAATACTTTTAAATTTTGATCCTTCGGTAATTGGAGTCAGGGAAACAGGTCAGAATCAAACTACTCTGGTAGAAGCAGATGTGAGAGATGCTAAAAATAATCCTGTATTTGATGGTACCAATGTTATCTTCAGGATTGTTCATGGACCAGGAGGTGGTGAATGCTTGAGTTCACAAGATTCAATCCCAACAGTAGGTGGTATAGCACGTGTTTCTCTATCAAGTGGAACGATTTCAGGAGTTGTAAGAGTTGAAGCTAAAACAAGAGGAGAAGGGGGTAATATAATTTCTGAATCATCAGAGATAATGATTCAGGCCGGTCCCCCTTATATGGAAGATAAGAATGATTTTTCAACAACTCATATGACCATTGTAGCAGAGGTATTGAATATATGGAAAGCTCTTGGTGAGACAGTTCTTACTATATCAGTATTTGATAAATATCATAATCCAGTTCCGGAAGGTACGGCTGTATATCTAACTGCTTCCGGTGGTGGAGTAGAAACAAAAACTGCTTATACTAACCAGAATGGAATAGCACAGGTTACTTTATACGGTGCAAATCCTCAACCAACAGTCAACAATTTTTACCATGGTGAATTGATGCATAATCCAAATGATTTAACCAAATATATACCTCTCTGGGTAGATGAAATTAATCCATTTCTATATCCTAATACAGGGGATACCCTGCTGCCGAATTTTGAAGGATGGATTATTAATGATATTTATGATCCTCCGGCTACTCAAGATCCTTCCGATATTGTTAATCCCTCAAATGATTTTGCGGATTCAAATGATATTTGGGATCTGGTACCTAATTCTTTGGAGAATTGTGATTTTGATACAGTAGCACGATATCATTATGCTGATAAAAGTGTTTATCATGGGCTTGAAAATGATGGTATTGCAAGAGTAATAGCCCGTACTGAGGGTAGAGATGTTAATGGAGACTCATTACTTGTATGGGATCAAATTGCAGTTGTATATTCTGGTTTTGTTGATTATAAAGATAATAGTTATTATACATTGGGAGATGATACACTCTATATGGGTGAATATGCTACTATGGTGTTCTCATTAATGGATAGTAAAGGTAATCCGGTTCAATCCATTACAGACCTTACAGCAAGTTTGACAAATGATGTGGATGCTGAATTAAGCTGGACAAACAAACCAACCTCTGAAGGTTGGGGACAAGTTTATTATTTTATAACCATTGCTAATTCAATTGAGGATCCTACTGAAGATAATGATGAAGGGTATACTTGTATACAGATTGAATGGGAAAATGAGCATCAGAGAGGTATTGCAGCTTCAAACTATGGTGTTTTTATAGCCGAGTAAAATTAGGTAGACAGACTGGAATTATCAATATAAAGAAAGCAGGTAATACTATGAAAAATAAAAAATTAATTGTGGTGTTTTGTATTGCCTTAACTGGTACAGTTAATAGTCAAATTGTAGGCAATCCGGTCGGAACCAAAGGTACAGGTAAGTGGTCTGTGAGTGTAAATGGTGGATATATGTCGCAGCAGCTTGATCAAGCAATAATTTCAAGAAGATTGTTACTCAAGAGTGAGTGGGGAATTACACCCTGGCTTGATTTTTATTGTATAGGTGGAGCCTATGATCTTGAACTAGATTTTTCAGAAAATGAATTTACGGATTTTAAAAGTAAAATGAGGTTTTGTTATGGTACTGGAGTGGATCTTGCATATAGACCTGAAGGTGGATTTCCGGTAGGTATTTGGACTGGTGCTCAGATTTTTATAGGACCAGCAAAAGGGGAATACTATAAAAATATTTCATTTGCAGGTACTACTATAAAGAATAAATATAAACTGGAATATAGTTGGAGCGAATCAAAAGGATTTTTGGGATTGATTTATTATGGAAAATTTTTTAAAATATATGTTGCGGGAGCAGGGTGGCTGCTTCAGAAAACTTCTACCAGAAAGGAATATAGTAAAAGTGGAACTACCTGGAGTTTTGAGGAGAGAATAGAAGGTGAAGACAGGAGTGATATCTTGACTGGTGGAATTCTTGGATTAGAACTTGATTTTCCGGGTAATTATGCCTTAACTTTTGAGTGTATGGTATTTAATCAAGAAGATTTTCATTTGATGGTTGGATTTAGCCAGACAGGTACTCCTGGGTGGTAAAAAAGTCGGAGATGGTGTGATGGCATTAAAAAAGAGCGAAAAAAGACTGCTGATTGTTCTTGGTGTTGTTATTGTGGCTGTGATTATTTCTCAGCTTGTTTCAAAAAAGGAGGGAAAAGAAACAAAAACTAATGCTGCCTCTGAAAAGTCTTTAACTGGTCAAAATGATACTGTTACCTCCTCAGTTACTCAAAAGAAAACTAAACAGTTTAGCTATAAATCCGGAAAGAAAAAATTTTTTGAAAATTGGGGAGATAATCCTTTTTCATTATCCTCTCAACAACAGAAAAAAATAGAGGTTGTATCAAAAGATACTGCAAAAACTGAAAGTAAGGTAGTATTACCAAAACATAAATTTTTAGGAATATTTATAGCTGAAGGGAAAAAATATGCCTTAATTGATGATTTGGTAATTGCTGAAGGAGAGATTAAAGAAGGGATTCAAGTTTTGAGAATTGAGGATAAAAAAGTTATATACAAGGAACAAGGAAAAATATTTACTTTATACTGGAGTGAATAGTTATGAAGCTTATTAGGGTAATAAATATATTGGTTTTAGTATGCTGTTTCATGTTTATTTACAGTGGAACTAATGCTCAGGTAAATTTAATAAATATTCAAAAAGGAGCTGAAGGTAAAAAAACATGGACAATTTTAACATTTGATAATAGTGTTAAATTTCTTGGTATTTCAAAACAAGAATATAGAGTTGTTAGTTTATATTTAAAGTGTTTAACTCGTAACTATGATAATTCTGTAATTGAAATATTTGGTAATGGGGACAGAGAAATTAGAGTTAAACAAATTAAAACTAATCCAATGATTGCCAAATTAGATATTGTATGTAATGATGATGTACCACTGTCAATTTTGAGAAAAAACAAATATGTGGTTATCTCAATGGAAAGTGACAAGTTGATTGCTGCTGGGAAATCAGTTAGCTCTATAGATTTGTTTAAATATTCAGGAAGGCTTGTTGATGTTTATAATGAAGCTTTGGAGAATAAGAGTGTTACCACATTAAAATTTGAAGGTGATTACAAATGGATTGGTTATTTTCAACCATCACCAGAAAAATGTGAGCTATTGGTAACTAATGCAATTTTGTTAACATCGGAAGATGAGTATCTTTATAGCAATAATCCCTTAATAAGTGTTCAGCTTACAGCAGATGTTAAAGAGACTGATAAAACAAAAATTAATTTAACTTTTGAACCATTGCATGGTTATTCAATTCTTGATATTAATCAAGAAATTACAGTCAGAACAGATAGGAAACAAACAATTTTTTCTGATTCTTCCAAGGAAAAAGAAGATGAAAAAAAGGATGATTTAGTACATATAGAATATCCTGAGTCTGATGAGGTATCTTTAGAATCATTATTTATGACTGAAGAAGAAAGTCTTGAGAGTAAAGAGGATAGAATTAGTGAGGAAAAGGTAACATATAAAGAACAACTTAGTGAAAAGGATAAGAAGAAACAGGTGGTAAAACCAGCTACACCAGCATATAAAGATAAAATTGAAACTCAAATTAAACCTAAACCTTCACTTATTCCCTGGGATGCAAAATTACCTTCAATGGATTTTCGTTCTGCTCCTTTAAAGGATGTATTACGTACAATAGGGAGTCCATTTAAATTAAATCTTTTAATAGATGAACAGGTTAGTGATTCAGTAACCTTAAGTTTAAGTGGAATAACATTAAAACAAGCCTTTGATAAAATTCTGCATACTCATAATTGTGAATATTATGTAGATGATGGTATCATTTTAGTGAAACCAATCAGAGTTTCATATAGAGCCGGAACTATAACGGAGGTTTTTAAATTAGAATATGCTGATGCAAGCAATGTGGCTGAGGTTATAAAACCTATGGTTTCTGCAGATTCTCTGGTTAAGGTTTATCATAATGAATTTTTATCTAAAGAAGTAGGAACTAATAACAGACAGAAGAGTAATGAAGTAGCTATTCAGGGAATAAGAAGATCAAGTATTATAGTTATAACTGAGAGACCGGAAAAGATAGAACAAATTAGAAAAGTTATTAATGATTTAGATGTACAGCCAGTTTTATTTGAAATTAAATCAAAATTGGTAGAGACTGCACCTATGGATAAAAGTAAACTCGGTATCAATTGGGATAAAACCTTAACCACAATTCTTTCAAATGTTAGCTCTAGTGGTACTAAAACTGCTGGAGGTGAAGGTTATTCAGGTTTGAATACTAATCCAGGTAGCATAGGTGAGTTACAACTTGCAAGTTTAACTACAAGTCAGTATGAGGCTGTGATTGATTTTCTTAGAGAAAAAACAGATGCCAGCCTTAAGTCAAGACCAAGTATAATTGCCATGGATAATGAAGAGGCTTCAATTAGTGTTGGAACCACTGTTCCTATCCCCAAGATTCAGAGAGGAATGGGAGGAATGGGGGATATGGTAACCTTCGAATATAAAGAAGTAAACATTCAGTTAAATGTTACTGCTCATTTAGGGAAAAATGATAATGTTATAATGTATGTTAATCCTGTTATTGAAGAGATTACTGATTGGGTAATATATGAAAATCAGAGGGCACCGATTACATCAAAGAGAGCTGTAAATACTTTTGTAAGTGTAAAAAATAGTGAGACAGTTGTTATTGGTGGTCTTGTAAAGAGTAAGAAAGTAAGAACTCAGAATAAGGTATGGCTACTTGGAAGTATACCTTTGATCGGCAAGTTGTTTCAGAGTGAAGATTATGAATATGTACAATCAGATGTTTTGATATTTATAACTCCCACTGTGGTTAAATATTAAGTAAAGAGAAAATTCATATGATAAGTCTTGAAAACATTAGAAATTTATTAATACAGGCAGTAAAAAATGATGCTTCGGATATCCATTTAGGTCAAGGATATCCGCCTATGGTTAGGATTGATGGTAGATTAATACCACTAAAAGGAAAATTATTATCCCAACAGGATATGGAAGATATAGTTGTTCAGATACTGGATGATTATCAGATGGATACATATAGAAAAGAGTTTGAGCTTGATTTTGGGTATACTGTTCCTGATGTTGCCCATTTCAGGGTAAATATATTTAAAAAATTGGGTGGTTATGCTTTAGCTTTTAGAATTATACCTGATGATATTCGAACCTTAGAAGAACTGGGTATGCCTCAGGGAGTTGTGCAGCTGGCAAAAAAGATGGAAGGATTAATATTAGTAACCGGTCCCACCGGGCATGGGAAATCAACAACTCTCGCTGCTATGATTGAGCTTATGAATAGTGAAAGAAGATCTCATATTGTAACTATAGAGGATCCAATAGAGTATACATATTCACCAAAAAGCTGCTTGATACAGCAGAGAGAATTAGGACATCATACTCACACTTTTGCAAGAGCTTTAAAAAGTGCTCTGCGGGAAGATCCAGATATAGTTTTGCTTGGAGAAATGAGAGATCTTGAAACAATTTCTCTTGCCTTAACTGCTGCTGAAACTGGTCATCTTGTTCTCTCAACTTTGCATACTCGTAATGCACCTGATACTATAAATCGTATTATTGATGTTTTTCCTCCTGAACAACAACGGCAAATACTTAGTCAGATAGCAAATTCTTTAATTGGTATTATTTCACAACGTTTACTGAGTGTAGCCAGTGGGACTGGAAGAGTAGCAGCTGTTGAAGTAATGATTGCAGATTCTGCTATTCGTAATCTTATTAGAGAAAAAAAGGCCCATCAAATTCGATCAATAATGCAGTCCAGTTCTTCTATTGGCATGCAAACCATGGATGATAGCCTTCTGGAATTGATGAAAAGAGGAAAAATTACCAGAAATTCAGCTATGAGATATGCGATTGAATTAGATAGATTTATGCCTCAAGCTTCTGGCAAAAAAAAAGTAAAATAATGTAAAAAAGATACTGTTTGAATTAAATGTTTACATAAATTTTTTCCCAATATCCGGAGGGAAGTTTATCTGTAAACATTTTTTTTATATAAAAAAGATTGTAGATTCCAAAAGTAAAAATGATTAAGAGAGTATCTGAAATAATATCCCCCCAGATATCATCAATTTGATATTGATATCCGTCAATGTTAATATGTGTAAACCACTCCTTGAAAATTATATTTATGAGAAATGGAGGAACTAAGATACCTATACACCCCCCTATTCCCCAGAAGTAAATTTTAGAAGGATTTTTTGCTATATATGATATAAATCCTTTAAAACCAGGAGTATAGAGAGGTAAACATACAGGATTACTGTTAATGAATGTATGTGTTACCAGAGATTGGATAAGCATTACGATTGCACATCCAACTGGAAATGGAAGGAGAATAAATAATAAAAAAGGCTCCATAAAGAATGCAATTGCTTCATGAATATTAGAAAGTATTTTACAAAATGGATATATAAGTAAAAAAATTGATGTATATGATATAAAAAAAACTGTGATGGTTGAAATCAGGATTAAATTGCCTGTAAATTGTAATTGAGATTTTTTTATTTTTACATGTTCGATAAGATAATTGTAGTAAATTTTGGGTGCGAAGAAAATACCAATGATTGTTGAAATAAGAAAACCAAAGAGCAGATTGTGTCCAATTAATGACCCGATTGAGAAATCAGAAAATTTGATTTCCGGTGGATCAAATGAATATGATTGCTCAGGGTGTTGGGCATGACTTTTTTTTTGTGAGGTTATTTGGGATGTTACCTGTTCCTCTCGCGCTTGCTTTTTCATCCTATCCCAGGTTTCCTGATTTTCCAGATTCCAGAGATCTTTTCCTGATGATTGAGGAATCGGTTGTTTATGTATTTTCTTTTCTGTCGGTTGAGTGTAAACTGGTTTGCTTGGCTGTAATTTTTTAAAATAGAGTTTTCCTCCTGCTTTTTGGAATGTTTTTTTGTATTTAAGCGCAGTGTTGTAATCAGCTTGTTTTTTTATGATTACTGTACGACCGGAGAATAATTTTCTGAGAGTTTCTTCATGGAGTTTAAATATGTGTGCAATTTTTTGTTTAACTTCCCTGGGATCTCTTCCTTTAAAAACCTCTCCTTTGAAGATTATTTTGTAGAGATTTCCATTCATACCCACCTCTCTGATTAATGGTATTAGATTAGAATATTTTAATATTTATTGTCGTTTAATTTTATCATTTTAAAGTAATTGTTAGATCATGATTTTATTAGAACATTCCATACCACTGTTTCGAGTTTATGGAAATTTTTTTATAATAGAATTTTAAAAGGCCCGATCAAATCCAATTAACCAGCGAAATTCAAATTCTTTTTCATCAACAGGAGGAACAGAGACATAGAAGGGGAAGTCAAATCGTACCTGGGTATTTTGAAATATGCTACGTATAAAAGAAGGTGCTCCCCAAGGAGCAGACAGCGGTCTCCATAGGATTCCGATTCCTGCATCATACTTCATATCATCAAAACCGAACTTATTATCAGATATCACTGTATTAACACAACCTATATCACAAAAGGTATAAAGGTCAGATCGTAATAGTTTCCCCAGGAATGGGATTTTATTTATTGGATTCCATAGTTCGATTTCCAGGTTGGCAGCCAGTAGTCGATTGTTACCAAATGTAGTTTGCTTGTCAGGTTTTGTTACTGCAGGAAACAGGTCAGCATTGTATCCTCTAAGATTCCCTCCTCCTGCAGGGTGGATATGACCGTCCTGCCTCCAGGATGGCGGAAGTGTACCTTTTGCACCAAACCAGGGATTGGTAATCCATTCTTTGGGACTTCCCATATTTACATAAAATGCTTCCTGTGCAGGTACTGCAACAGTTGCATATCCTAAAATTTCCCGTAATCGGATTCTCAGTTTACCGAAGTGAATATGTTGAATTGATTCCACTGTCAGCTTACTGAACATTTCAGGTGTACCTGCTAAAGAATTTGTCAACTTCATTTGAAAAATTCCTCTGCATTGTTTTTGGGGACCAAAACGATAGTTTTTTTGATATTCCACTTTAAATGTATTGAGAGGTTTATCATTCCAGAGTGCAGGTGTCCATAAATAGTTAGTATCATACATACGACTAAATTGAAAAGCGAAATTAAGAAAAGATGATTCCTCTCTTTGCCAGGGTGCATTCCCTATTTTTTGTCTAAATGTAATTCCATGAAGTCCATACCCATACTGCATACTACTGGTTAGCTCAATAAATGAAGATCTCGGTAGAGTATGTATAGGTTCCTGCCATCTGAATATGTAACTGATTGGATACTGGGGAAAGTTTAGCCCTAAAGAGGGTGAAAATTGAATTTGGTGTTTACCAAATCCATTTTCATTTAAATATCCAGCTCTGAACTGACCGCCTATTTGTACACCATCAATATCATTATACCACAGTTTAGGATTCCAGTGGATTTTATACTTATACAAAGGCCAGTTACACTTCCAGATTGGGCTAATCTCTATTTCTGGTAAGATTGAAGAGTTATCCAGCCAGTAGCTGTCACCTATCCTGTGACTGGGATCAATTTCTACAGATAGAGGTTTGGCAGGTAATAAAATTGTTTCCCCATAGGTATCATTAAATCTCCCCCAGCCATACCATTTGGGTAGTACAATAAGGGTGCTATCCTTTTTTACCTGATTGGAGACCGGAATCACAGCCTTTACAGAAGAACCATTTTTCAAATGGAATACAAGATCTAAGGGCATAATTCCATTTTCTTTTCGTTTAAGTTTAATCTCGGCCTGCCAGCCTTCTTCTGTTTGCTTTGTCTTAAATGTTTTCACAGCATAATCTACTGTATAAGCATTGTTCAGCCACTGGTCAAAAAACCAATTTAGATCCCAATTGGTATATTCAATGATAGCTTGACGAAAATCTTTTGAATAAGGATGACAGAATTTCCACTTTTCGAAGTAATACGACATAGCCTTCTGAAACAAGTCATCACCCAGTACATATTGTAAAGCATAAAGCATAACAACTCCTTTGTAATATACCTGTCCATACAGTCCTTTGGTAAGATTGTATTTATCTGAGTGGATGGTTAGAGGAGCATCTCTGCCTTCTAAAATCCTGGAATAATAGGAACGATAATCATTTTCTCGTCCCTTATAACTGCTTTCATAAGTATAATTTTCCTTACCCGGATTTCCTTTGGTATGAACCAGTCTTTCCATGGACCAGGTTTCAATAAAAGAAGTAAATCCTTCATCCAGATAGGCTTGATAAGTCTCATTGGTACCAATGGTTCCAAAAAACCAGTTGTGTCCTATTTCATGAGCCAATAAGTAATAATAGCTCGGACTGACTCCGCCATCCATAGTAATCATAGGATATTCCATTCCCTGATCAGCATCAGCAACAATCATTTTATGATATCCTAATTGTCCAAAGTCAGTAGAATAGGTTTTTACTACATCTGCTGCAAATTGGGCAGCATCCTGCCATTTGGCTGCTTTCCATTCTCTGGCAAAAGAGTAGCAGGTGATACCATTCCATTCGGTTATTCCAATACGGTATGTAGGATCAGTTGTACAAGCGAAATCATGTACATTAACAGCCTTATAGCACCAAGTTTTGGTACTGTCAGTAATAGGTTCGATTACAATAGAAGGAGTTTCACCATATGGTTTATCCTTAAAATTCATGATATCCAGCTTTTTCATCAGCTCAGGAGGGAGCACTTGCTGGCGATTTAAAAGGTATCCTGTAGCAGCTAGGATGAAATGGTTAGGCAGAGTCAGCTCAACCTCAAAGATTCCAAAGTCACCGTAGAATTCATGGCCAAAATGTTGATCAGTAGTCCACCCGAATTTTCTATCATACACACATATGCGGGGATACCACTGGGAGATAGTAAACTGGTCATACCCATAACTTGGATTATATCTCATGCGGTAAGAGAGAGTGGAAATGTGGGTTCTGAAATCAATTGTAAAGGTTACTGAATCATCCGGCATTAAGGGGTGATTTAAATTCACTCGCAGTATTGTGTTATCTAATTGGGTTTGAAGAGATTCTCCGGAACCGTCTGTAATACTTGAAATATAGGTACCACTTTCATCTTGTATAGAATGAGAGGATGAATACCAATTGTTGATATCCTGCCTGTATTGATCAGCCCAGCTTCCTTTTTGAAAAGCATTCTGATAGAGATGGAAATAGACATGGTTTAGGGTATCAGGAGAATTATTGTAGTAGATAAGGATTTGATGGGCATGAATATCATGAGATTCTGTATCCAGTCTTGCCTTGATTTTGTAATGTACATCCTGTTGCCAGTAGTCTGCATAAGGAGGATTATTTTTCCAGTAATAAGGATTTTCCTTACTGCGGTATTTAATGCCAAGTGAGCGTTCAGGGTTATAGGGCATTTGTTGGGCATGAGAGATTGAAAAAATCATCATAAAAAATAGAAAAAAAAGAGAAATGTTTGTTTTCATTTTTCAGAGTCCTTATTTTTTTGTAATTACTAAAATTTTGTATAAGATATATGATTCTAAATTTAATAGATTTTAGTAATAATGCAAGGGATTTTAGGAAAATATTCTGCAGGTCTTCAATATTGTATATTTTTTGATAAATGTTAATTGTTCAATGGTAGGAGCGAAGCATGTCTTTTGTGATATTGATTGATATTCTTATCATTTGGCATGAGATGCTTCAACCCTACAACTTCTACAATCTTAATTTCCTTCTCGGTCAAACTGAGGGTAGGAGTTGCACAAACGATTACCTTTTGTTTACTTCTATTGCGTGTATCTATCAGTAATCTGAGCAATGGTTCCATTAACCAATAAATGAGAATAGATGATTTCGGCTGAAAGTCTTTGTCCTATCTCGTTAAGATGCCCCCATCCTTTATATAAAACTTGTGCTTCTGGATAATCATGGGGGCGGTTATTGATATACTCATCCAATCCTTCCCGTAAGAAAATCGAATCGATATTCTTTTTTGTCATGATTTTAGCTAATTTTAGATCGGGAAAGTCTACATCAAGATATGGCTGCGCTTCAGGATCTTTTACCACAAACGAATCCCATCTATCATAATACAATTGATATGAATTGGGGATGACGACAAATAAAAAGTAACATTGTTCCCTTATTACATCTTCATGAAAGGTATGAATAATTTTTTCATTTAATTTCCAGGCATAATTCAGCTTCTCAGAATCTTTGTTCATAAAAATTAATTTCCCTCCCCTTACTTTATAAAAGCTTTTCGATTTCTTGAACTTTTCTGCAAGTATATTGGTTTTATACTTCTGCCAAACATAAAATCGGCTGTGCCGGTTCAACCATATTGAGAACTTCTTCTGGGTCACTGAAAATGGTTTAACATAGAGATGTCCCTCTTCATCCATATCCATATATATGCGGGGATTTGAACTTAACCGATTATAGTTATCCGAGAAATCATTTCCTATGAAATAGGCACAAATTACCATGTCTGGATCGTATTTGGTGACTAATTTTCTATATAAGACTAACTCTTGACCTGTACTCGCAGCAGAAATTCCAAAATTGAAGACTTCCCAGGTAATGGCTGAGTGGTGTTGGTTCAGCATTTTTTCAAGTTGACTTACCAAGGTTTCTTTTTCTTCTGTCGCTATTGCAGCAATTTGTGAATCTCCCAGAATTGCTATGCGGCATGTTTTTTGAGGTTTCTCATATTCTCGATTACTTCCCCTAAAACCATCTCGATGAAATCTTAAATCAACATATTGCTGGCTCTCACCGATAAAAATTTTTTTTGAAAAATTTACTATATATTTTTCACCGATCTCAATATCCCTGATTTTCAGAGGAGGTTCAATTTTGCTAAAAGCGCGGGTGGCTATTTCGGCTAGGATTAAAAAAATGATGAGTGTTATGAAAACAATCAGGATTCGAGAGAAGATCGCTTTTATAACTTTGATGATTTTTGATTTCATAAATAAAATCTCCTCTTTTCAGTTGTTTCAATTTTTGGCTTCTTTTAACCTCAAAACACGCTTTGCTATTTTCTTGAACTTACAAAACAATGAGCTATTAAACATTTAAAAAAATTAAAAAAGTGTATAGATAAAGGGTGCCACAACGCTTCCCTGGGTAAAGACGATTAGTATCCCTAGTAAAAGAAGCATTACAATGATGGGTAAAAGCCACCACTTTTTATTATGCTTTAAAAATTCTAAAAACTCAAGTATAATTCTTCCCTTAGCCATAGAATGTCTCCCTTAGTACATCTTTTCATAATTAACTTTTCTATCGGTCCTTGGAATCCAGTATGTATCCTTCTCTCCTTTTTGTTTGATGTCCAGCATCTTCTTTCCAAACAATTTGAGCATCAATCCAATGGGTGTCATCACAAAGAAAAAAAGAATAGTTAGGATTAACCGTGAAATCAGACCTCCAATGGATAGAGCCAGACACATCCAAACCTGGTAGACCGGTCTCAATATACGTGGATAGACCAATCCAGATATCAATAAGAATATGCCAAACCCTATGAAAATGATACGAATTGTTGGTGTATGATTTTTCCACAGCATCCATAAAGCAATGAGTACAAATATCAATCCAACAATGAGGCCAAATTTTCTCAGGTTTTTTATCGACAGGTCGAGATCACGCGCACCCTCCCTGACTTCTTTAATCCAGCTCATAAATTTGCCTCCAGTTGATGTCATCATGAAATATTGGCTGCTCATTTTTATAAAGAATATAATTCCCCATTACCAAAACATCCATTTCTGTCCGCATAAAACACTTATACGCATCCCAGGGTGATTGCACAATGGGCTCCCCCCGCACATTAAAGGATGTATTTACAATCACCGGACATCCTGTCTTCTCGTAAAAACCATGAATCAAGCTATAGTATAGAGGATTGTCTTCTCTATTAACACTCTGAATACGTGCTGAATAATCCACATGGGTTACTGCAGGAATTTCGGAACGAACAACATTCAACTGATCGATGCCCCACAATTTCTCTTTTTCATCTGTTATTTTACGTTGTTTTTCCTTTTTCACATCCGCTACCAAGAGCATGTATGGGCTCTCCCGCTCAATCTCAAAATAGTCCTTTATCTTTTCCGCCAGAATCGAAGGCGCAAAAGGCCGGAAACTTTCTCTAAATTTGATCTTCAGGTTTATTTTTTTCTGCATTTTTGGCGAGCGTGCATCTCCCAGGATTGAACGGTTCCCAAGGGCACGTGGTCCAAATTCCATCCGTCCCTGAAACCATCCAATCACGTTTTCATTAGCAATCAAGTCTGCAACCATATCCAACAAGATTTCCTTCTTTTTGTAATGAAAGGGAAGTTTGCGTGTTTTTAAAAATTGTTCGATCTCATTGTTACTATAGGATGGACCGAAATAGGAGCCGTTTTGTAGATCCCTACCCTTCTTCTTTGGCAAAGGGTGAGAAAAATGGTGGTGGTAGATAATGAAAGAGGCTCCCAGGGCACCGCCCGCATCTCCTGCAGCAGGCTGGATCCAAATATCCTCGAATAAACCTGAACGGAGAAGCTTCCCATTCCCAACACAATTAAGAGCAACTCCTCCGGCCAGGCATAGGTTTTTTTCACCAGTCTCATTTTTTACATGACGGGCCATCCTTAGCATAATTTCTTCTGTGACTTTCTGAACAGAACAAGCCAGATCCATTTCCCGCTGGGTGATCTTGGACTCCGGTTTACGGGGAGGGCCATCAAAGAGTTTGGCAAACCGCTTATTGGTCATCCTTAAGCCTGAACAATAGTCAAAATACTTCATGTTCATCCTGAAAGAGCCGTCTTCTTTCAGATCCAGAAGATGGTCATAGATTTTCTGAACATATTTAGGCTTGCCGTAAGGAGCCAAACCCATTACTTTGTACTCTCCGGAATTGACTTTGAAACCAGTGAAATAGGTAAATGCTGAGTACAGAAGTCCCAGCGAATGCGGGAAATGAAGCTCTGCTATCAGCTCAACGCGGTTATCTATGCCAATTCCATAGCTGGAGGTAGACCACTCTCCAACTCCATCCATGGTCAGAAAAGCGGCACGGGTAAAAGGTGAGGGGAAAAATGCTGATGCGGCATGTGACTCATGGTGTTCTGTGAAAAGTATTTGTCCCTTATATCCCAGCTCTTTTGAGATAAGATCAGAAATCCATAATTTCTGTCGTATCCACAGAGGTATGGCTTTAATGAAAGATGATATTCCCCGGGGGACAAACATCAGATAAGTCTCAAGGATACGTTCAAACTTGATAAACGGTTTGTCATAGAATGCCACATAATCCAAATCGTTCACATCGATCTGACCTTCCTGAAGACAGTAGCGGATGGCGTTGATGGGGAATCCGAAATCGTGCTTCTTTCTGGTGAATCGTTCCTCCTGAGCCGCAGCCACAATGTTTCCATCATCTAAAAGACAGGCAGCACTGTCATGGTAAAAACAGGAAATACCTAAGATATGCATTGTATCATCTTTCTTTGTTTCAATCCTTTCAGGTTTCGAAAACCTGAAAGGATTATGGTTATTGACATCCCCCTAAATCCCCCTTCAAAGGGGGACTTTTTCTCTCCCCTTGAGGGGAGACCCTCGGCATTAGCCGAGGAAGAGGGGTGTCTTTTACCCCACTCCCTCCTCTACAATCTTAATCTCCTTCTCGGTCAATCCAATTATACACCAGTCGGTCAATCTGTCGGTCTGTGGTGTCTATGCGGCGCTGGATCATGTTTTTTTATATTATCCGGATGATTTTTGTCTATTTCCCATTTCATGGGATTGTTGATGATGTATTCACGAATGCGATGCAGTTCAACCTCGTTTCGGATGATGTGTTCGTAATAATTACGTTGCCATAACCGTTCTCCTGGTGTATTCCGGATTCGATTGATTTGTTTGGTTGATACGGTTTTAAACACACCTATTAATCGACCCAGTGGTTTGCGTTTATATGTAGGGGCGATTCGCGAATCGCCCCTACCGTTGTCTGTCAATATTAAAATTCCATGTAAATGATTAGGCATCAAGATGAATGTATCCAACACAACATAATTATATCTTTCACCCAACCATTGCCAAACTGATTGTACCAGACAGCCAAATTCATTCAACACCATGGTCCCTTGAGTAATATACCCGAAAAGACATTCCAGATAGTACGAACATAAGGTAATGAAATAATACCCTGGGGATGTGTAATCATAATGCGGTAGCCGGATAGACCTACGATGATGTTTTTCAGGATCGTATTTCATGTTTTATTTTACTCCCTCCTCCGCAATCTTAATCTCCTCCTCAGTCAAACCATACAAATTATACACTAACCGGTCGATCTGCCGGTCTGGTGACCACAATGCGGCGCTGGAGCTGTTCTGGAAAAATTAGCTACTGGATACTGTGTTAATAATTTCATCTACAATAACCTTAATATTTTGTAGGACGTCGTGATTATTGAAGCGTAGAACCTGCAATCCCAGATTTTTTAAATACGTATCCCTGCTTTGATCCGATTCCTGACCCTTTTTAGTGAAATGTTGACCGCCATCGATTTCGATGACGAGTTTGGACCTGTGGCAATAAAAATCAACGATGTAATTTTCTATGACTTTTTGACGGTAAAATTGTAAACCCTTGATCTGTTTACGTCTTAATTTTGACCAGAGAAGACATTCTGCTTCAGTCATATTTTTTCGGAGATCACGGGCTGGTTGTTTTAAATTTTTATTGCGTGGCAACATGAAATCCCCCTAACCCCCTTTAAAAAAGGGGGAACCTGTGTTATAGCTTTAAAAATGATATAATTTAATTATTCCCATACACCCATCTCTCACCAACACCCCAAGTCCCCCTTTCCCAAAGGGGGACTACAGGGGGATTAAATCCCCTCCTCCACAATCTTAATCTCCTTCTCGGTCAACCCATACAAATTATACACTAACCGGTCAATCTGCCGGTCTGTGGTGTCAATGTGGCGCTGGAGCTGCTCCTGACTCCGAGGATTTTTTGACTTAACCAATTTTTTATGTAAATCTAGTATTAGTTCAACTTCTTGGTCAATAATTTTATTATTTCCATACAATATATTCTTCTGGATTGGAAAATTTTTTGCATCTTGAATCAAAATTTTTTGAAAAGTCTTTTTTGATTGATCTAAATAACGATATCTATGATAAAATGTCATTAATTTAGAATTTATTATTGCTAAAATTTGAAAAAGTGTATAATCGAAATTTTTTAATAAAATATTAAATATTGTCTGAGTATTATATAATTCTTTTTCTGTATATCCTGCATAAATACGTAAAGGATGTCCTGAAATAATTTGTCGAATAAGTATTCTTGGTTCAGTAAAAAATCTTTTTTCACGAGGTGCACCCAACCATTCGCCATAGCTTAACCATGTTTCATTATTCCATTCTACTATATATCTTTTCACATCTTTACCTGACAATAATGGTTTAAAAGTATCATCTTTCTTATAGTTTGCATGAAAAACTTTTGATTTAATCTCTTTTTGTGAATGTCCTTTGTATTTATCGTAAGGTGTTATTCCTAAAGAAAAATCACAAATTTCAACTAATGATTTACATTCATTATCAATCTTATTAAGAATTTTTTCTTCCTGGTCACTAACAAATATATTAAATATATTATCTTTACTTTTTAC
>CAYUAG010000068.1:0-20722 GCA_964442615.1 uncultured bacterium | reverse complement strand
TGATTTTTGAAAGATTTATTACAATTTTTTTCTTATCCTCAGATAACAACTCTTTGGCTTTTTCATGAACAGCGGTAGTTTCTGGCCCCCCCATTAATTTCCCTTTTAGGTTTAATACATATACATCACCAAAATTTTTTACTCCGATTTTCATCATATCCTCCTTAGCTTTAATTCTAAGTTGCAGTATTAAAAAATCACCGGTTAATACTATAGTTACTAAATTTTCTTGGCGCTTTCAAATAATAATAATATTTATACTATATTCTTCAGGATCACATTAACTAATCTCAATATAATACTTTATAAACAAAATAACAAACTCTTTTAAATGATAACCAATTCATTATATCTACAAAAATTTCGTATAAGGTTCCATCTACATTTTTCTACTAAACATAATTTATTATAAATCTTATTCATCAAGTATTTGAGAAAAATAAATATATATATCTGCATCTTTCTTCCAGGCATTTCTGGAAAGACCGGCCTTTTCCGCACAACAATGTTCTAAAAATTCAATCTTATTCCACCCCATTTCAGTAGCAACTTCAGGCAAATAAGTACCTCCTCTCATTCCCTGTTTTATCCATATTCCATGTTTACCCACTTTAATTTCATCAATAGAATCAATCTTCTTTAATGTAGAAAGTACAGAAATTTTTATATTTATTTCATCCATCTCTTTTACTGTAACCGGATTGTAGGCAAATCTGTAATCCTGTGTTGCTGCTGCTACAGCCATCTGAGAAACAATTAAATAAAGAGGTTTATCAGCTTCAAAAAAACCAATACATCCTCTGAGTCTGCCGTGATTCATTAAAGTAACAAAAACTCCTCTCTTTACTAGTAAATTCTCCTCATCAATGGAAAAAGAAGGTGATTTCTCTTTATTTAAAGCATGTATAATACTTTCCCGTGCAATATTAAAAAGCTTCTTTTTCTCTTCCCTGGAAAAATCTATTTCATCCATCATCCTATCCTCTTTTTTTATTGGATTATTTACTTTTTTCAAAAAGATTCCTGCACCATACCCTACTACTCCATTTCTGTTACCTAATACATCACCTGAATTTGTGTATGGAAGTATCTCTACCTTGTCTGCATTTAATTCTTGTACTGCCATCATCATAGTTATTACAGCATTCAAACCGCAAAGAGTACAATCTAGAGAAGGAATATCCTTACTTAATATGATTCCATCCATATTTAATACTTTTTTAGGATTAAAAGTCTGAATAGCATCCAACATTTTTCTATCAACAGCACAGGCATCCGAATAATTTGGGAAATGAGACATATCAGAACTCGCGATAATTAATGTTCTTTTATTTTTACAAATATGTGCTATTGTGGATGCAATTTCTTTACAATCATTGTAAGAAAGATCGAATCCAATTAATATTGGAATAATTGGAATCCCTGGCAAAACTGTTTGTAAAAAAGGAATCTGGACTTCAAGTGAATGTTCATACTTATGAGCAGTATTGATACATTGTATTAAAGAGCATTCAGAACGCAATTTTCTTGCTATTACTGTGTCAATGGCAGCTAAACCTAGAGGAGTTTCATAAGCTGACCAATCTCCAATTGAAGCACCAGGTAATCTAAAAGAATGACAGGGGCCAATAAGTACAACAAAATCGAATTTAGAATCTTTCACACAATTATAGCCATTTGCCGCAATCTGTCCGCTAAATTGATAACCAGCATGAGGTACCCATAGACCTTTTATATCCCCTGAAAATGTACACTCTCCAGCGTTTTCAATATAATTTTTAATGGTATTTCTAAGCTTTTCAGCAGATCCAGGATAGAACTGACCAGCTCTTGCTGGAGGACGAATTTTTTCCTGGGCAGTCACCTGAAGGAAAGGTAATAAAATTATTATTAAGACTATTTTTATAATTTTCATGATACCACCTCGTCATCTTTCACTCTAGAATAAAATCATATAAAAAATACTAATCCGAATATAAGAGCTTTAATCTAAAAAAATTACTAGTATTCCCAAACCAATTAAAAATAATTTATTATCCTGTATTATGGATTTAGTATGATCCCTTGCAACCAGGAATAATATTCATATCAATTATTTTAATTTATTCCGAATAATTTTCATTACTCCTTCAAGCAGGGAGCTGATTCCGATTAGAATCAATATACCTGGCCAGAACCAATTCAACCAAAAAAGTAGCCCTAATCCGATGAGCCAAACACCTATATGAATTTCATGCCAGGGATCCTCAAAGAAATTTTTTTCATCTTCTTTTATACAAGCACCTTTCTAAAATACTAAATGATAATTATTTACATCTTTATTATTCTATCTTTTCTATAGTTGCCATTTTCACCACTGACATAAAAATAATCTTGGTTACATCCTCCATGATTTCCGGAGTTATGGTATCAATATCATCCTGAGGAGTATGATAAAAGGACGGGGCTCCTGAAACAGAAAACGATATACTCGGTACTCCTTTCCACATAAACCTGGATGCATCTAGCCGAGGACGGGCAAGATTCTTAGTATAATTTGGTTTCATATCACGATAAATATACCTATCATTTGCATCAGAAATATATCTCCATAAATTGGGATAATTCTTTCCCGCTCGAGCATGAATAGTATCTCCACAGCCCACTCCATCAAAATTTAAAAAACAGACTATATTATCCAAATAAACAGGGGGTTTTTCTAAAAAAACCTTTGATCCTACCACCCCCTGTTCCTCTGCTCCGAAAAGAACAAAAAGAACTGATCTTTGTAAATATTCTTTTACCTGCGAAAGAGCCTGGGCAGTTCCGAGAACTACAGCTACTCCGGAAGCATTATCATTGGCACCAGGTATCATCTCATAACAATATCCCAAATGATCCAAATGAGCTCCTAACATAATAATTTCTTTTTTTAATTCTTTATCATACCCTTCAATAAAACCAACAACATTTGCTCCTTTTCCCTCAGGATGGTACTCGGTCGTATTTTTTATAGTAGCAATTTTACTGGTTGAAAAAGACATCTGTTTCAAATTTTTCTTTATGTTTTCCACTAGATCACCATGCTTCTTACCAGTACCGGAGAATATATCAGACACTACTTGCTCACCAATATGGGAATAAATAAAACCAGGATCATAGGCATTGTTGGGATTTACAATGGGGCCGTAATTATACAACATACCCCTGGCACCATGTTTAACTGCATTTTTTAATTTATACTGGTGGAATGAATATGGTCTCCATTTCAGGAATAATTCTTCTTCATCATCAGGAGAAACAGGTGCCTCTCTTTCAATAAGAATTATTTTACCTTCAACATCAATATCTTTGTAATCATCATAATTGAGTTCAGGTGCAGTAATGCCATACCCGACATATACAACCTCTGCTGTAATCTCTCCTGTAGCAGAAGTTGCTCCGGGTATAAATTCATCATGATAAGAATATGATTTAACAATTGTATCTCCTTGCAAGGGGATTAACAGTTCAACCTTACATTCAGGATAAACAAGTGTATAAGCAATATCAAAATCCTGAAAATAACTAGTCTTATCTCCTGCAGGTTCAATTCCCCAACTCCTGAATAAAGAAGCACACCAGACTGCTGCTGAATCATATCCTGAGGTTCCGGTTAATCTGCCTTCAAATCTTTCAGAAGCAAGCTGTTCAACATAATCATACAATGTATGGCTCGATATAGAGTGAAATACAGTTAAATAATCATTTTGTTCATTGGTATTCTGGGAGAAACAGGGAAGAGTGAAAAGTAAAAGTATTAAAATCAATTTTTTTACAATGCACATTTTTTTCATAAATACTCCTGTGACTTTAATAAGATTTGTCAATTTATTTTAAACAGTATCGGGATCGCTATCGTAATTCCTTATAGATTAGTATATTGTTACTTACTTGACAGATCTACAAATGAAAGCACACAAAATAAACCTCCTTTTATAATTACTTTATGTCTTTTGTTTTCTTCTCTGCAATCTCAGTGGTTTAATCATTTTCAACTTTTTGAACATTCCCTAAAAAACGGATTTTTACTAATCAATATAATATTCACCTTATTTTAAATAACAAACTAATACTTTCAGAACCACTTGATTTTATGTATATTCTTTTCCACTGATTATATTTGTTTAAAATTAACCAGTTTTTTTGCTGAAAATTGCTTTTATGGGTATAACTACTGGAAGTGTGGATAATACCAACCCAATTATATTCCAGGCCAACCATCCATGAGCAATAATACAATATATAGGTGGTGTCATCACGATTATGAGTAATGTCCACCATGACCACTTCTCACCATTTTTAAAGGCTCCAAAGGTAATCCCTATTATGGCAATTGCATTGAGGATAAACAGCACATTAACATCCAGGCTTTTTTCTTCAGTTATAATCATCTGGATACTTGCAAAAATACGGAATAAAGCCATAATTAACATTAAAACAACAGCAATTTTGATAGATTTTGACATAGTAACCTCCTTAAAAGTTTAAATAAGAATAATAATATTAAAAAAATCACTCTCTTTAATCATAAAATTTTATTCATTAAAGACTTCTATACAATTAACTCCAAATACCGGCAATTTCCTCACCACAAAACCTGCATTTCCCCTTCTCAATATGGTTTTCATACACTCTGTACCCTACACGCCTGATTAAGGTTTTATTGCAAGAAGGACAAAAGGTATTTTCTCCTTCATGCCCAGGTACATTACCCAAGTAGGCATATTTAATTCCGGCATCAAGTGCTGTCTTGCGAGCTTCAACAAGTGTTTTAATGGGTGTGGGTGGTAAATTTTTTAATTTGTATTTTGGATAAAATCGAGAAAAATGTACAGGAATATCATCTCCAACTTCATTTACAATCCACGTGCACATCCTTTTTATATCATCCATATTATCATTTAAGCTAGGCACAATAAGATAAACAATTTCACTCCAAACTCTCTCTTGTCTCAAGGTTACTAAAGTATCCTTTACAGGTTCCAATCTCCCATGTACAACCTCCTGATAATACTCCTGAGTAAATCCCTTTAGGTCTACTTTATAGGCATCTATGGTTTTACACAGATCAACTAACGGTTTTTTATTAATATATCCATTTGATACAATGACTGTTCTAAGACCATTCTTTTTGGCAAGTTCAGCAACATCATAAACAAATTCATTGAATATTGTGGGTTCATTATAGGTAAAGGCTATGGAAGTGGAATTTACTTTTTTTGCATATTTCACTACATCTTCTGGAGTGAATTTGACAGTATGGACCTCATTAAGACTTCTTCTTGCTAATTCCCAATTTTGACAAAACAAACAGTCAACATTACAACCAACAGATGCTATGGAAAAAGTATAAGTTGAGGGTAAAACATGAAAAAAGGGTTTCTTTTCAATGGGATCATTATGATAAGCACTAATTTTCCCATATACGAGGGTTTCATAGGTTCCCTTGCGATTTTCTCTCACCTGGCAATGACCTCTTTTACCTGGTTCAACTATACAATTCCAGGGACATAGATGACACTGGATCTTATTTCCTTCCAGCTTTTCATAATAACGTGCTTCTTTTAATAAGGGTGATGATGCAAATTTACCAAGATTGAAACAAGGAATTACTGAAGCACAGGCGGTAATTGCTGTAGATTTTTTTATAAATTCTCTTCTTGTTATTTCAGAACAACCATTCATTTTTAATCCTTTCTTCTCTATAAATTGTCATCCAGTAAATAAACGTAAATAATATGAAATTATTGGAAGTTCTATTCAGTGTATCTCGTAAAAGAAAGATTATTTCTTTCTGCCTACCGGCATTATCGCTATCACATTCTCATCTATTCCCAATACTTCTTTTACCTGGTCATCATGAAAAGCCCCGATAACTACTGTACCTAATCCTAATGATTCAGCCTGTAAATAAATATTCTGACCTACATGACCTGCTTCCATGAATACATACCGCTCTGCCCTTTTACCGTACCGGTTTTCTGTTCTTTGAAAAACAGCAGTTATAATAATATTAATTGGAGCTTCTTCAATTGATTTTTGGCCTAAAGATGCCTGGCTTAATTTTTTGCCAGTTGAGCCTTTTTTTACTAATCGTAGAGAATGATCACTGTTCTCATAATAATACACACCCGGGCTAAGTTCTTCAGAATTATTTACAACCAGATACATCTCAATTGGATAAGTAGCACCAGCAGAAGGTGCGGTTCTCCCTCCCCAATCAGAGGTAATACCTTGCGCTGCCCAGAGTAGTTGTGAAATCTGTTTAAAATCTAAAGTTTGATTGGAATATTCTCTTACCGATCGTCTTTTTGAAAATGCTTTTTCTACTGAAATTCCCTTATCAAGTTCCGGAGAAGGTAAACCTATTTTACTCTCCTGTGCTATACAACTGCAGATTAAAACCATACCTGTGATTACACTCATTAAAAGTATTATTGTTTTTAACATTTGAAAATCCTATTAATGGTTAAACAATATATTACTCTATAATCTTCTAGATTTATATTTCTTAAAAATTTTCCCTATTCTGTCAAATTTTTCTTTAGACAATCCTTTTTCTTCTACCATTTGAAATAACTGTCTCCCCATAAAAACATATAAATCTAAAACTGATTTATCAAAATCTTTTAAAATACTTAGATGTTTTTCAATAGTTTCCTTATCACCGCGGATAATTGGTCCAGTTAAAGCTTTATCAATCCCTTTTTTCTTTATATTATCCAAGGTTCCCTGGACAAGAGGCCAGAGAAATTCAGGTTTCTGGCTATAAATATTCTCTTTCAGCAGTTTATCAACTATCTTCATTAATCCAACCAAAAAATTAGAGGCCATACTACAAGCCAAATGATATACTGCTTTTTCCTCTTTATTGATTCGAAAAGGTATTCCGCCTAAACATTCTGCCATGTCCACCAATCGAGCATATCCTCTATCATCTCCTTCAATGGCATAATATATATCTTCTGGAAAAACATTATCTTCTTCTGTAAAACTATAACAGGGATGGAAAGAGCAAAGGTGCATACTATCTTTACTAATTGGATGTAATATCTCTGATGTATGTAATCCAGAGGTGTGGGCAATAACTATATCCTTATTCAAGTTTTCATTACTGGCTAACTCATTTGCAACTTCACTGATATTATCATCCTCTACACAAATAAAAAGCATGGTAATATCATTACCAATATCAGATATACAGTCAGAGGAAACCAAAGCATTACATTCATTCATACATTTGATAGCTTTATAAGTATCTTTATCAATAACTACAGATATCTTACACTCAGCTTCCTTAAACATGATTGCCAGCTGAGAACCTAAACGACCTATTCCAATAATTCCTATTTTCTCATTAACTGCAGGCATATATTCCCCTTGAAATTAAAATATAAAAATTTTGTATATTTATCAACAAAAAAACTTGGAAATAATGTTAATAATGATTATATTTTTCAATAAATATTTCACTTTTTTATGCAACTATAAGGATTCTCTGAGTAAATCAATCAATATTTTATTGAAATGATCAATGAAAATAAGAATTAAAGAAAATACATTTACTGCAACTTTCAAAGACGGAACAAAAAAATCATTCTTAAATAAAACAAATCTTCTTGAGATTATTGATATAATCTCACCTTCATCAGAAAAGGACATCCTATTAGCAAGAGTAAATAACCATATAGTTGATCTAAAACATAAAATAGAAGAAGACTGTTTTATTACCTGGCTCTACGATGACTCGCCCCAATCTCTAATTGCTTACCGTAAGACACTTTGTTTTATTATTTTTAAAGCTTTTAATGAACTTTTTCCTGATGAAAATTTAATAATAAACTATTCTCTTGGAAATAATTTATATTGTAATCCTTTAGCTGTTACACCAATAAGAAAAAAATCAATTAAAAAAATCAAAAAAAAAGTAAAGGAGATTATTGAAAATAATGAAGACATTACTCCTCAAATTCTGCTGCTGAATAAAACATTGGAAGAGTTTATCATTAAGAGTGAGGACCCATCTCTTTTACTCGGTAATCGCGAACAATCATATTTAAAATTTTATAAAATTGAGGAATATAATGACTACCTTAATTCTCCACTTTTTATTAAAACAGGATATATTAATGCCTATGATATAATTTATTCTCCCCCAGGATTTATTATAAACTTCCCTGAAAATATTCATGATAAACATTTACCTCCCTTAAGCAAACATAAAAGTTTTTTTAATGTTCTCGAGGAATACAGAAATTGGAAGAGCATTCTTAAAGTTCAAAAAGCTGCTGATATTAATAAAATTATTGAGAACAAAAAAATCTCGGAATTGATTAACATATCTGAAGGACTTCATGAAAAAAAGATTGTACAGATTGCTGAAACCATAACTTATAATAGAAAAAATATTCGTACAGTTCTAATTGCTGGTCCATCCTCTTCTGGAAAAACAACACTTACCAAGCGACTTGATGTTCAGCTCAGAATCAACGGATTGAATCCACTCATTCTTTCTCTGGATAACTACTATTTTGATACCGATAAAACACTCGACAATGATAATTACACTTCACATATTGAATCACCCAAAGCAATTAACATTGTACGTCTAAACAAAGATTTAATAGATTTATTTAATGGTAAAACCGTTAAAGTACCAATATTTAATTTTAAAACTGGAAAAAACCTTCCTGGACATATTTGTAAACTCAAACCTAATAATCCAGTTCTTATTGAAGGTATGCATGCCCTGAATGATGAAGTTACTTTAACCGTAAATAAAAAGAAAAAATTTAAAATATATGTAAGTGCCCTCACTCAACTTAACATTACTAATCATGTAAGAGTATCAACAAGTGACATACGTCTTCTAAGACGCTTGATACGCGGTCAGAATTTTAGAAACCAATCCTTATCCTATACTCTTCATCAATGGCCTGAAGTTAGAAAAGGTGAAGAAAAATATATATTTCCTTTTCAGGAAAACTCAGATATTATATTTAACTCGGCTCTTGTGTATGAACCAGCAATGCTTCGATTTGTACTAAAACCCTTATTGGATTCCATAACAAATAATGAATATATTTATTCTGAAGCTCAAAGATTAATCCAACTTCTTTATTTCTTTGTTCCTGTAGAACCAGAAAATGTCCCCTTGAATTCTATTTTACGGGAATTTATTGGCGGAAGCATTTTTAATTACTAATAATATCCTGGTTCTCTTGTTAATGAACTAACAATTCAAATGCTAAATCTCTCGTACTATCTGATTGTTATTTGATTCGATTTAATAATTTTTTTATGAAATCAACATTGTTACAATATTTTTATCTTGATGTATCTGAAAGATGATAAGTAACTAATATCAAACAGAAATTCAACAATTATTCCAAGTGACATTGTTTTAAAGGAGAGACAATAATTGTCCCCAAAAAATTATTAAAATGACTTATAAATATTATTCAGAGAATAAATAAAGTTTTGAAAAATGAAACCTGATTTGTGGTTTTTATACAAAAATATGCACAAAAGCCGTTTATTTGAGGAATCAGTTACTCAATTGTGGCAGCAGGGAATAATTTCCGGTGAAATGCATCTGAGTATTGGAGAAGAAGCCATTGTTGCAGGAACAGTTCTGCAGCTTCAAAAAGGAGATGCAATGGCTCTTGATCACCGTGGAACCTCACCTATGGTTATGCAGGGAGTGGATATGGTTCTCCTTCTCAAAGAATTCATGGGTCATTCAGAAGGCCTTTGTGGAGGAAAAGGCGGACATATGCATCTCTTTTCCAAAAAACATTTAATTGCATCTTCAGGAATTGTGGGAGCATCAGGACCTGCAGGAGTTGGTTTTGCCCTTGCAGCTCGATATTTACGTCCAGGTAAGGTAACATTAGCTTTTTTTGGTGAAGGGGCCATGAATCAGGGTATGCTGTTAGAAGCAATGAACCTGGCTGTGGTTTGGAATTTACCTCTTGTTTTTATTTGCAAAGATAGCAAATGGGCCATTACAACCATTTCAGCCTCTGTAACTGGTGGTGAGTTGATTGAACGCGCCCAAAGCTTTGGAATGCCAACTGAGGAAGTTGATGGCTCTGATGTAGAAACCGTCTGGAATGCTGGGCAAAAAGCCCTACAACGGGCTCGTTCTCATAAGGGGCCATCTTTTATCTATGCCACTTGTACGCATCCTGAAGGTCATTTCCTCGGCGATCACCTAATAAGAATTGCCAAACATCCAGTTAAAGAGATGAAAAAAATAGCTGGACCATTACTGAAATCTACTATAAAAATTAAAGGAGCTTCAGTAATCCAGCGTACCAGTAGTCTAAGGAATGTCATCACCTTAATTGGAAAGATAAAAAAAGAACAAACTTTTGCTGGTAAAGATCCTCTAACCATTGTTCGCAATAAACTTAGACCAGAAAAAAAACGTTTGCACAAACTTGAAGATGAAATCAAAGAGGAAATTCAGACTATTGTTACCAGTACTTTACATTCATTAACAAACCAATAAAAAGGATTTCTGAAATGAAAAATATGTCTTTTGCAGAAGCTATTGAGGATGCACTCACAACAGCAATGGAAAAGGATAAACGAATTATGATTATGGGCGAAGATGTACACATGCTTCGGATCAATCTCTTTTCACGATTTGGGAAAAAGCGAGTACTTTCTACTCCCATTAGTGAAAGTGGTTTTGTAGGTGCTGCAGTAACAGCTGCTATGGCGGGTCTGCGTCCGGTTGTTGAAGTTATGTTAGTGGATTTCATTGGTGTAACCATGGATGCTCTCCTAAATCATGCTGCAAAAATCGAAGCCTTTTCCGGAGGCAAGTGGAATGTCCCACTCGTGGTTCGCACTGCTTGCGGAGGTGGTTATGGGGATGGTGGACAACATGAACAGAGCCTCTGGGGATGGTTAGCTCATATTCCTGGTCTAACAGTAGTGGTACCATCTACTCCAGCAGATGCAGGTGGATTAATGCTCTCCTCTATTCAATTGGATGCACCTGTTATCTTTTGTGAACATAAATTACTGACTGATTATTGGTTGGATTACCTGGGAGCAGGAGGAAGAAAAACTGTGGAGTATAATGTTCCCAAACAAGGTGCAAGAGGAACGGTTCCGGATCAGTGGCGACCACTACCAATTGGAAAGGCCGTTATTCGGCAGAAAGGGAGTGATATTACAATGGCTGGTGTGGGCGTAAGTATACACCGTGCACTTGAAGCTGCTGAGGTTTTAAAAAAAGAAAAACTCTCTGTAGAGGTTCTTGACCTACGCACAGTATCACCCTTAGATAAAGAGGCACTATGTAAATCAGTGACAAAAACCGGGAGGTTGTTGGTTGTTGATGAAGATTATATGAACTTTGGTCTTTCCGGTGAATTAGCTGCTGTTGTGTTAGAGGCAGGGATACCTGTTCTCTACAGTAGAGTCTGTACTGAAGAGACCATCCCTTACAGCCGGATTTTGGAAGACGAGACTCTGCCCAACACCAAAAAAATCATTGAAACTGCATTGAAATTAATAAGGAGATGAAAATGCGTTTAGCTCTTATTCAACAACCCTGTTCCACAGATAGGAAGGCAAACCGAAAAAAAGGGCTAACTGCAGTAGAGAAGGCTGTGAACAAGAATGCTCAAGTCATCTGTTTTGCAGAATTAGCCTTTGAACCTTTCTACCCTCAGACTCCAGCTACATCTTCTTCCTTAAAGTTTGCTGAACCAATTCCTGGTCCCACAACAGATCAATTTTCTGAAATTGCAGTGAAACATAATCTGGTTATTGTGTTAAATCTCTTTGAACAGGATGGAAAACAAACCTATGATACTTCTCCGGTAATCAATACTAATGGGAAAATATTAGGAAAAACCCGCATGGTACATGTCCCGGACTATCCCGGATTTCATGAACGTGAATATTATAATCATGGAAATAATGGGACACCAGTATATGAAACCAGATATGGAAAAATTGGAGTAGCAATTTGTTATGATCGCCATTATCCAGAGTATATGCGTGCCCTGGCCTTGAAAGGAGCACAAGTTGTGTTAGTACCCCAAGCAGGTGTAGTTGATGAATGGCCTGCCGGGCTCTATGAAGCAGAAATGCGGGTAGCAGCTTTTCAGAATGGATTTTTTCTAGGTTTATGTAACCGAGTGGGTGCAGAACCTCACCTAACCTTTGCAGGTGAATCCTTTGTGTGCGATCCTTTTGGACATGTTATTGCTAGAGCAAAAAAAATAAAAGAAGACATTCTGATCTGTGATCTTGATTTAAATCAGATTGAACAATGCCCGGCCCAAAAATTATTTTTACCTGACCGCCGACCGGAACTGTATGATCAGTGGTTAAACAAATAGTCTTCTTTTTGTAAAGATTGAATTTGGAATACTTCAAAGAGGAGGCAAAGTCTACCCTGAAATCGTCCTGGACTATGCAAAAGGGTGTTTAGGATCATTATTTGAAAAAGAGTAAACTCCAGGACAGTATCATTCATTCGGATTATTGGTAGAGAATATAATGGCCTAATTGATATGGAATACAAGAAACATATTCAAATTAAAACCACTAATATAGATATTTTTTTCGAAATCATCTTGGTTTTTACCTAAAAATTTTTTATTTTTAGGGATGTTAATTATTTCATAATAAATAAACTTATTACAGATCCAGATTAAAAAGGATTTTATTTTTTTAAGCCTGAATTTTTTTTAGGTAAAAATTCAATAGTACTATATCTGATGAACAGGAGAGTTAAACCAGATATGATACAAATAAAAAATAATTCAATATTAGGCTAAAAATTTTTTACACAACTTATAAAAAAAGGAGAGTGTTATGAAATATTTTATAGTATCGGTATTGAGTTTTTGTTTCTGTCTTGCTCTTGTTTTTGCTGATGATCCGCCACGTTCACCCGATGATCCATATTATCATGAAACAAATTATAATGAGCCAAATCAGTGGTATTTACACCAGATTGATGCTGAAAGAGCATGGCATTTAACGAAAGGAATGAATAATGTAGTTGTTGGTATTATAGACCCTTCATTAGCAGACGCCACTCATCCTGAGTTGGTGAATAGATTCAACGTAATTGATAATAGTGGAGATGGTAGTGGTGGCGGTGGTTGTGGTTGTTCGTTTCATGCAGTAAACCAAATCGCAGGTCTAATTAGTGTTAATACAGATAATACTAATATGTTTGCTGGATTAGGTTGGAATTTAAAAATGAATCATTACTTATTTGGTTCAATCTCAAGTGGTAGCGAAAAAGTAAGGTTATTAGCTCAAATGGATATTATTATAAACTTGATAGATACTGCAATAACTAGAGACGGTGTAAAAATAATCAATTGTAGTTTTGCATTTCCTAAGATAAAAAAAGATGAAAATAATAATATTGTATACGAATTGACGGATGAAGAAATACAACCTTTTAAAGAAGTAATAGAAGAAGCTATCAATTCTGGTGTAATATTTATTGCTTCAGCCGGGAACAAAGCAGATGAATTTAATACAGATGTGTATGACCCTTATCCAGCATGTATTGATGGTGTAATAGGAGTCACTGCAACAAATAGGGGGGATAGACAATTGCAAAATTATAATCCTATTGCGGTTGACGTAGCAGCGCCAGGATTAGATATATATTCAACTAGTTCAGGCAGTGGTTGTCATGCAGAAACATTTGCTACAGGTACCTCCTTCTCAACACCCTTGGTTTCTGCTTTAGCTGGATTGATCCTTTCACTTAATGGTGAATTATCTCCGCAAAATATTCAATCGATACTTCAGCTTTCGGGCGATGTAGCAGGAGGTTATAAACGTATCAATGCATATAAGGCGCTCAAATATACCCTGGAGCATTATGGCGGTACACTAAGAGACGAAGTTTACTTGGATGAGAGTCTTCGTATTCACTCAGGTAATACTTTGACAATTGATTCGGGTATTAGTATTTCTTTTAATGATGATCCCTATGCACGAATAATTATTGAAGAAGGTGCAACTATTATTGACTTAGGAGGAAAAATCCCAGAAGAGAGACTAATCTTGCCAGACGATGCAATAATCGTGGATGATAATCTTGATAATTCTGATGGTTATTCAGAATCCAGTAGTAATTATTGGCAGAACTACACAGAGAATAACTGTTATCAGGGAGATGCAAAATTCACCTACACAAAATCTGATTGGGCCAGATTTACACCCCAGATTACCTCGCCAGGCTACTACCAGATTTGGGTACGCTGGCCCTACAGGCCATGGGGTAGTGGCCGTTCCAGAATTAAATATATCGTCTATTACGGGAACGGCCAGAATTCGGATGATTACGTTTTTAATCAAAAAGAAGAACAATATCCGAACGACGGTGAATGGAAACCGTTGGGTGAAAGTGCGACATTTCCATTATTCTCAGGTGCCTATGTTGAAGCCTCTTTTCCAGATGAATACCAAGAGGATCAGATGAACATTATTGTGGATGCAGTAAAATTTAAATGGTGTGGAGATATCGATCCACCTGAAGCACCAACAAATTTTACAGCAACAGCTATATCCAGCAGTGAGATTCTTCTTACATGGCAGATGAATGCAACAAATAATCACACAGGTTTTAAGATAGAACGGTATGAAACCAATCCGGAAGATTATACACAAATTGGAGAAGTTACCGCGGAAAAAAGAAGTTTTAACGACACAGGACTTTCGCCCAATCGGACGTACGTATATCATATTTGTGCGACAAATGGAGTAGATTCTGAATGGTCAGAAGAAGCGAGTGCAACCACACCTCCTGAGGTTGCAACAATTGTCGTGGATGATAATCTTGATAATTCTGATGGTTATTCAGAATCCAGTAGTAATTATTGGCAGAACTACACAGAGAATAACTGTTATCAGGGAGATGCAAAATTCACCTACACAAAATCTGATTGGGCCAGATTTACACCCCAGATTACCTCGCCAGGCTACTACCAGATTTGGGTACGCTGGCCCTACAGGCCATGGGGTAGTGGCCGTTCCAGAATTAAATATATCGTCTATTACGGGAACGGCCAGAATTCGGATGATTACGTTTTTAATCAAAAAGAAGAACAATATCCGAACGACGGTGAATGGAAACCGTTGGGTGAAAGTGCGACATTTCCATTATTCTCAGGTGCCTATGTTGAAGCCTCTTTTCCAGATGAATACCAAGAGGATCAGATGAACATTATTGTGGATGCAGTAAAATTTAAATGGTGTGGAGATATCGATCCACCTGAAGCACCAACAAATTTTACAGCAACAGCTATATCCAGCAGTGAGATTCTTCTTACATGGCAGATGAATGCAACAAATAATCACACAGGTTTTAAGATAGAACGGTATGCAACCAATCCGAATGATTTTACACTAATTGGAGAAGTTGCCGCGGAAAAAAGAAGTTTTAAAGACACAGGTCTCACACCCAATAGGACCTATGTATACCATATTTGTGCGATATATGAAGATGGTGATTCGAAATGGTCCGACGAGGCAAGTGCAACAACACCAGATGTTGTACCCACAGACCCAACCAATTTGACGGGCACACTCATGGCAAACGATGAGATTCGTTTATCATGGCAGGACAGCTCAAATAATGAGATAGGATTTAAGATTGAACGTTCGGAAAGTGATAATACTCATTTTTCACTTATTTATACAACCGATGCGAATGCGATAGAACATACGGATCCCAGCCGTTTACCAGGTACGGTATATTTCTATCGTGTTTGTGCAACAAATGGAATTGGTGATTCTGATTGGGCAGGCCCCGTTTGTATTATAACGCCACCACCATTAAGAAAAAATAAACTGGATATGGCGACAGGCCGGGGGATTGTTCCAGAAGCATTTGCCCTGCACCCCAACTACCCCAATCCCTTCAATCCATCCACAACCATACGCTACGACCTGCCAGAGGTGTCTCATGTTAAAATTAAGATCTACGACATGATGGGTCGGGAGGTCATCACGCTCCTTGACCATAAAGTAGAAGCAGGCAGTCATGAAGTTCAATGGAATGGAAAGGATCAATTCGGTTTTCAGGTGGCTAGTGGGATTTATCTTTTGCAGTTTATAGCAGATGAGCATGTGTTTACAAAGAAAATATTGTTGATGAGATGAAAAAATGTAATAAAATTATCACTGAATAAAATTGAAAAAACCTGTAGTATTACATGAATTTAGTTAGGGAGGTATTTAAATTTAAAATATATTTAACATCTAAATATAATTTGTAAATTTGTTAGGCTGCATAAACCTCTAATTTACAAACTGTCCAATTCCTTGGGAGCGAAAAAAGGTCATCAGTAAACTCCTTTTATTTTTATTTAATCTTTATGGAGGAGTTTACGATGACCTTTGCTTTTTAAAAAAAATATTAATGTATAAATATTACCATATTCAATCTCATATCCATAATAATAGTATAAATGCTAATCTATAAAAAAATAAAAGGTATAAGAAAATAACTTATTTTTCTTGACATTATCTCCTTGTTTTAATACTTTTTTTACATGCAATGAACCTTGCATATTCAAAAGGATATCATCTAGTTATAATTAATTATGAATCAGGATAATACATTTCTTAATAGTCTTTAAACCGTTAAAAAGAATAATAAAACTACTGTACTAAACCGATCTGAAAATCATTAAAATGAACACTTCATTTTTCTATATATGTGACTGAGGCGGCGGAGCTGTAAAAAAGGCCTAAGTTATATTTTGATAATGATTGATATGTAAAATTGAATATATAATAAAATCTGTTCCTCGACAATAATACTTAATGCCACATTAAAACTGTTTAGAAAACAATGACTTAAAGATCATGTACTGAAATAATATAATATTTATACCCAAACTCAAGAATTTGGCTTCAAAAAAAATGACTAGAAAATTTATCAAAGGAGATAATTATGAAGCTTCTATCAAGATATATGCTCATTTTCAGTACCAGCATGCTTATTTTAATATTATTTTGCAAAAAAAGTGTAGACCAACAGTCTGAAGTATCTCCAACCGATGTGGGATTTAAAGTTTCGATACATAATTCAAATGAAGCCTATCAGGGGACAACCTTTTTTGTGTATAAATATGTAAATCCGGATATATTGTATGAAGTAGACATGAATGGGAATGTTGTCTGGAAACTGGAATTGCCCGATAGTATGGGCAGTAATCAGACCGAAGCGGAACTGTTGCCTGATAACACAATTCTCCTGGTTAATCAAAGTATTGGTTTATTCAAAATCAACAGAAACGGAATTACTCTCTGGAAACACCGAGACCCTAAAGTAAGTCATGATGCTGATCAGCTCAGCAACGGTAATATCCTTTATGTATACGGAATGGGGGATGTTAAGGGAGACACCATTATTAAGGAAATAACCTCAGACGGTGACCTAGTATGGAGCTGGGTTGCAAGTAAGTATTTTAATTACTCTCCCTACAGTGAAATCAATCCTGTTCAAAAACAAGGATGGGCACATGCAAACTCTGTTACCCGTCTCTCAAACGGCAATACTCTTATCAGCATACGTAATTTCGACATGATAGTCTATGTAGACACAGCAGGTATTCCAGTGGATATAATCGCAGATGTGGTAAAATCTCCCCATGATCCTCAAGTGTTGAACAATGGAAACATTCTTGTCGCCCATCAAACTAGTGATTACCATGCTGCTTATGAATTAGACCACCAGACTAATGATATCATCTGGAATTTCGATTTTAATGATATTACTGATTTTCCAGTACGCGATGCAAACCTTCTGCCCAATGGAAATATCCTAATTACCACCGCAAAACGCCTGGTTGAAGCAACCCGGGAAAAGGAAGTAGTTTGGCAACTTGAGCTTACCAACTCGATTTTACCGGGTAATGGTCCCTCCCAAGGTTTTTATAAAGCTGTTAGACTTAATTAATATTCTGCTCAGCTAATGGTATTTCATTATTAAAAAAAGAATATCCGTCTACAATGAACATATTTTTAATTGTAATATCAAAATTGTGTACCTTTAACAAAAAATAACATCTTCAAAGATAAAGTACTGCACAAAAGAGAATAAATTATGAAACCATGGTATGAATCATTATTTGAAAATTATGGTATGAAATACGACAAAGAGTCCTTCACTCAGGGAACCATAGGTGAATGCGACTTTATTGAAAAAGAAATTAACTTTAACAAAAATATTAAAATTCTGGATATAGGATGCGGTACGGGTCGGCATTCAATCGAATTAGCCAAACGTGGTTATAGAGTAACAGGAATTGATTTATCCCATTCACTTTTAAAACGGGCAAAAGAAAAAGCCAAAAAATTCAAAATAAAGGTTGACTTTAAAAAAGCAGATGCAAGAAATCTTACATTTCAGAGAGAATTTGACCTGGTGATTATGCTGTGCGAAGGTGCCTTTCCCCTTATGGAAACTGATGAGATGAATTACCAAATACTTCACAATGCATCAAAAGCTTTAAAACAAAAAGGAAAGTTTATATTTACAACCTTAAATGGACTCTTTCCCCTGTTTCATTCCGTAAAAGATTTTCTTGCTTCCCAAACCCGGGAAGGAAATGCCACCTATGATAAAAACACTTTTGATTTAATGACTTTTCGTGATTATAATATTACCACAGTTGAAGATGATTTCGGCAAGGAAAAACAACTTCACTGCAATGAAAGATATTATGTACCATCTGAAATTACCTGGCTACTAAAATCACTTAATTATAAGGGTATTAATATATACGGTGCAAAAATAGGAGCATTCAGCCGAAAGGATAGATTATCAACAGAAGATTATGAAATGCTGGTTATAGCCGAAAAAAAATGATAGCTCTGTCAGATTTTTTTCACCCTATACTATTCAAAAAGGAAACTTAAATATGATAAAAAAATTTTATGTTGTTCTTGTCCTGGTAAACCTGTTGCTTATCACTTTTAACTGTACCAAAAAGGAAAATGAGTTTCAGGTGCAAGAGGAAAAAATAAATAAAAACCTGATGGCAGAAAGGATTAAAAAAGAATTCATACACGCTTGGGAAGGATACAAAAAATATGCCTGGGGGCATGATGATCTAAAACCACTTTCAAAATGGTATCATGATTGGTACGGAGAATCCTTATTGATGACACCGGTAGATGCTTTCAGTACTATGAAAATTATGAAATTAGAGAAAGAGTCAATCCAAACCAAAAAGTTGATTCTGGAAAATTTAACCTTTGATAAAGATATTGATGTACAGCTTTTTGAGATCAACATAAGATTATTAGGTGGTTTGCTTTCTGCCTATCAGTTAGACAAGGATAAAAAATTTCTTGATTTGGCTCTAAAATTAGCCAATCGTCTTTTACCAGCTTTTTCAACTCCCACAGGTATGCCCTATCGTTATGTCAATTTAAAAACAGGCAAAGCAAGGGATCCATTAAATAATCCAGCAGAAATAGGAACACTTCTTTTGGAATGGGGTACTTTATCGAAAATAACTGGTAATCCCATATATTATCAGAAAGCTAAAAAGGCAGTGCAGTCATTGTTCCAAAGACGCTCAAAGATAGACTTGGTCGGCTCAATAATCAATGTTGAAACTGGAGAGTGGATAAATACGGATTCTCATATCAGTGCAGGTATAGACTCTTATTATGAATATTTATTAAAAAGCTGGCTAATGTTCAAAGACCAAGATGTAAAAAAAATGTGGGATATAAGCATTACAGCCATACATAAGCATCTAGCTGATACAGTAAAGGGAAAGTTATGGTATGGCTGGACCAAAATGAATTACAGTAAAAGAACTCAAACGTATTTTGGGGCATTGGACGCTTTTTTCCCGGCAGTTCTAGCCTTAAGCGGAGATCTGGCAAGAGCAATAAAACTACATGATAGTTGCTATAAAATGTGGATACTTTATGATATTGAACCGGAAATGATCGATTATGAAACCATGGAAACCATAGCAGATTACTACCTACTCCGCCCCGAAAATATTGAATCAACCTATTACTTGTATCATTTTACCAAAGATCCGAAATACCTTCACATCGGTAAACTATATTTTGACAGCCTTGTTAAGTATTGCAAAAATGAGGTTGGATACACTCATTTAAAAAGCGTAAAAACAAAAGAAAAGCAAGATGCAATGCAAAGTTTTTTTCTGGCGGAAACCTTAAAATATTTCTATTTGCTTTTCTCCTCTGAAGATTCATTTGATTTTGATAAGATGATATTCAATACAGAAGCCCATCCTCTTAAAATCTGGTAAATGAAGTTATTGAAATACGGTTTTAGTGCGTACAAAATACAAAATCGATCCTGACTGCTATACGGATTTGAACCACCAATTATTAGTCTGATCAATTAAAAAAACTAGGGATTTTTTTATGACAACTATTCTTCGGGTTGTAATATCACTGTTAATCGGAATCCTGAACTTTACCGGATTACCTTTAATTGCATGAGGTATAAAGAACGTCACTGGTTTCATTGAACACCCAGTACTTTTAACTACACCAGTATAGTATAATCCCTTTGACCCGGCTTAGAGAATATACTTTAATTCATGTGTATTTATTATGCATAACCAGGTAAAGGATGGTTATAGAATTGGCATCCATCAGCTTTGAACAGCTTTGCTAAAACCTGATTGGTTATTGC
>CAYUAG010000067.1:18225-20959 GCA_964442615.1 uncultured bacterium | reverse complement strand
TAAACATCAAAGTATTATTTTTATTAATATTATAGACTTTTTCAGGGACGACTATTTACTATGCTGTTCTGATTGTGAGGCTTTATCACAAAAGGAATTACTGGAACTTGCAGATAAAGATTCTCTTGAAATGTGGAATAATCTGAAGCTTGGATATACAGAATCACTGGGTCATCCAATTCTTAGAAAAGAGATTACTGCACTTTATAAAACTATTTCTCCTGAAAATGTATTAGTAGTAACACCTGAAGAAGGAATCTATATTGTAATGAATACTATTCTCAAAGATGGCGATCATGCCATTACAACCTTTCCCGGATACCAATCTTTATATGAAATAGCCCATTCTCTTAAGTGTGAAGTATCAAAATGGATGCCAAAAGAAGATGAGAAAGGATGGATTTTTGATATTAATGAATTTCAGTCCTTAATTAAAAAAAATACTAAATTAGTAGTAATAAATTTCCCTCATAATCCTACTGGAGCTACATTACAAACCCAAGAGTTAGAGCAAATTATTGATTTTGCCAAACAAAAATCCATTATAGTTTTTTCGGATGAAATGTACAGATTCCTGGAATATGATAAAAATGATCAGCTTACCGCAGCTTGTGATATGTATGATAATGCTGTTTCCCTGTTTGGTTTGTCAAAAAGTTTTGCCTTAGCTGGACTAAGAATAGGGTGGCTTACTACTAAAAATACTGATTTATACCATCAATGTGCTTTATTGAAAGATTACACTACTATCTGCAGCAGTGCACCAAGTGAGATTTTGGCTATCATAGCCTTAAGAGCAAAGGGAAAAATTTTTACAAGAAATCTTAATATAATTAATAATAATTTAAATTTATTAGATGATTTTTTTGAGAATTATGCAGAGATGTTTTTTTGGTACAAACCCAAAGCAGGTCCAATTGCTTTCCCTACTCTTAAAAGTAAATTAGATGTAGAAGATTTTTGTCTTGATCTAATTGATAAAAAAGGGGTGCTGCTGCTTCCATCCAATTTATACAACTATGACAGTAACAGTTTCAGGATTGGTTTTGCTCGTAAAAATATGCCTCAAGCCCTGGACAGACTGAAAGAGTATGTTCAAGAAAATTATTTTTAATAAAATACTTAATCACTATTATATGATTTTCTTCTATAAAATTCTGGATATTTTAGTTTAAGTAGGGTAAAAGCCTTTTTGGCCAGAATTATATTTTTAGTTTTATTTTTGGAAAGTAAAAAAATTCGATAAAGGGATGTAGCTCGCTTTTCACCTTGAGAATGCCATTTTGTATAAGCAGTGTATATTTGGATAGCCTCTGAATATTTTTTGGTTTTTTCCAGAATAGTTGCAATTATGAAAAGATTAGTTGAGTTAATTTTTTTTAAGATTTTAAGTTGCCGGATTTCTTTATAAGTTGAAATTAAGATTTCATTATCCCTAAACTCAATAATATTCTCAAGGGCTTGGTTATAAGATAAACCAGCATAATTAATGTCTCCGTTATTATATGCTATACGGGCAAGATGAATTCTGGCCTGATAATTGTTAGGCTCACACCTGATGATTTGGTTTAATTGAGAAATGAATGCAGGAGTGTATTCAGTCTCTACAGGTAAGGAAGTCATATTTGCAGAGGTTAGATTTTTACTGTTATTATATAGTGAAATTGTCTTTTTTCCCATATCTCCGGATAAATATTTGGTAAGCAAGACTGCTATAGCTCCGAAAATAAATCCACCTATATGAGCCCAATGAGCAGTACCAGTCTGAATTCCTGAATATGCATTTATAAATTCATTAAGAAACCATATAGGTATGATAATACCTGCAAAGATTTTAAATGTACCATATAAGGGATAAAATAATAATAAGAAAAAATAAATAAAACGAATTTTTGTTTTAAAATGCTGCACCATAAATCCGCCCATAATACCTGCTACTGCACCCGAAGCCCCTACACATGGTTGAGTCATATTTCCAGCATAAAAAGCATGGAAAAGTCCTGCAGTTATACCGGATAAAAAGTATAATCCTAAAAAACGTAGCCATCCCCAGTCATCTTCCATATTACAGCCTACAATCCAGAGAAAGAGCATATTAAAAAAAACATGCCAAAAGCTACTATGTAAAAAAAGTGAAATGAGGAGTTTAACAATATTTAATTGAGCAGGTATGAATCCCCATTTTCGCAAAAAGGAGTTCATAATAAGTTTTTTAAACTTATTGTATAAAAAAAGCCATTTTATATAGGATTGACTGTCCGGAGGTATAATATTTTTTTTGATGATTAGTTCATGAAATTTTAAGGGATCTTGAATTTTTAATTGTTCAAACTTTTCTTGATTTGTCATGTATTGTGATTCAATAAAAGAAAGTTCTAGATGTAAATTAATAAGTTGTTTATTTTCTTTTAGGATAGTTTTGGATGTAAAGATCCATATAAGTAGATTTATTACTATAAGGGCAATAGTGAAATTAGGATACCCTTTGGTATCCTTCTCAGTTCGAATAGGAAATATAAAAAACATACTTATTATCCTTTTTATAGGAATAATATTTCAAAGTGAAAATTATCTAATCATTAAAAATTTAGTAAGAATCAATTCGCATTAAATAATAAACATTACAAACCAAACAAAGTCAAATATTTTTAATGATTATTATCTGCACATTAATTTTTTTTATGCGAATATAATATTTTGCAATAATTATACCTTAGAAATTGAAACTCAACTA
>CAYUAG010000067.1:0-18215 GCA_964442615.1 uncultured bacterium | reverse complement strand
AGTTTGTTTAATGATTGAAATTTTATGTAATGATTAAATATATTTTACTAAATCTAAAATATTTCATTTATTTAATGCAAAGTTGGAGGAAGATATGAAATTTTACTACTCGTTAAAAAAATTGTTACTGATTTCTTTTTTGTTTTTTATGCTAGCTTCACAAACTTTCTCTCAAGAGAAGAAGAACAAAGAGGAAAAAAAGTCAACCTATGAGTTTACTATTGATTATGAAGTTGAAAGAACACCTGTGAAAGATCAATACCGTACAGGAACCTGTTGGTGCTTTTCCACCATTTCTTTTCTTGAGTCGGAAATACTGAGAAAAGGTGGAGATGTAGTTGATCTTTCCGAAATGTATATTGTACGACATACTTACCCTAAAAAAGCAATTAATTATATCAGATTACATGGAGATGCATGTTTTGGTCAAGGAGGATTAGCTCATGATGTTATACATCAGTTTAGAGATGTTGGGATTGTACCGGAACAAGTATATGACGGTAAACGAATCGGTGAAGATAAACATAATCATGGAGAAATGGTAGCAGCTCTTCAAGGTTTTTTGGATGGTATTTTAAAAAGAAGAGGAGGAAAGGTTACTCCCCGTTGGAGAGAAGCATTTGAAGCAGTGCTGGATGTATATCTGGGTATTTCTCCCGAGGAATTTAACTACAAGGGTAGGACCTATACTCCCAAAAGCTTTGCAGAATCCTTTAACCTAAAACTTGATGATTATATTGAGCTATCCTCCTTTAGCCACCATCCCTTTTATGAGCAATTTAGGCTTGAGATCCCGGATAACTGGTCTTATAATTCTAATTTTTATAATCTTCCTCTTGATGTGTTGGAAGATGTAATTGATTATGCTTTAAAAAATGGACATTCTATTGTCTGGGATGGAGATGTAAGTGATAAAAATTTCTCTTCTCGAGAAACAGGATATGCAATTGTTCCTTTAGAAAGTCAGGAAGAAAAGACTAAATCAGTCAAAGAAATGGAAATAACTCAGGAAATTCGACAAAAAGCTTTCAATAATTTCACTACTACTGATGATCATTTGATGCATATTGTGGGATTAGCACATGATCAAAATGGTACAAAGTTTTATTTAACCAAAAATTCTAGTGGAACTGACCGGAAAAATGAGGGGTATGTTTATATGTCTCAATCTTATGTCCGTTTGCGAACCACGGGTATAATGGTTAATAAAAATGCTTTACCTGAGATGGTTAGATCAAGACTTGGTTTGTAAGAGTCTGTTATTTTTTATTGAAGTATATAAAAAATGAAACCACAGAGTTAACTGAGATAAAAGAGATAATGTAAAAGCAATATTTTATGTAAAGGATAAGATTCTCTAACAACTCTGTGGCTTCATAGAAAATATTTTGATGTCATTTTAAACCATGTATGTAAAATTTTGGTCTTTTTATCTTTTTATAACTTCCGCATTTATAATATTACCCAGCACTTTACCGTCTTCAGAGAGAATAACCTGTACTTTTTTCCTGTTTGTATGTGCTAAAATATCACCTTTTACTACTGAGCCCTCAGTAATTTTTATTGTGATTGTATGATGGTAATCAGAGGTGCCAGTTTTTCTTTTAATAATAATATTGTTTTCAACTACTGATTTGTCAAATAAGGAAATATCACCATTAATTGTTTTTATATCATCTCTAATAGTAGTATTGTAAATGTCAATATCACCATTTATTGTGTATAGATCATAATAAATTTTACAACCCCTGTCACATCTAACTGAACCATTTATTGATTTTATACTTCCATGTACTATAACTTCTTCATAAAGATCAATACTTCCATTAACAGCATCCAGATCTGATATTTCAGAATTTCTTCCAACTTTAATATTACCGTTAACACTTCTACAGTCTCCTTTAACTTTACAATCAGATCCAATATGTATACTGCCATTAATAGTGTTAAGACTGTGGTGAATAGATTTACCATCTGGTATATGTATTGATTTGTTTATTCTTACGTTACAACTTGAGATTATTATTAATAAGATTGTGAAGATTGGACATAAAAAATTTATTATTTTTCTTTTAAACATATTGACCTCCCCTATATTTATAATAAAAGAATTCTTAAGTAAAAAAAAATAATATAATTCCAAATTTAAAGCTTAGAACATATAAAATTTTTCTATACAAAGAATATATACGAATAAACTATTTAGTAGTTTCAATCTGGAAATTTTAAAATATTTTTTTTATATTAAAAACGAGAATTATAATATTATCAGAAGTATTAGTATGGTTTTTCAAAGAGAAATCATCTTAATTTAAAAAAGTTTTACTGTAATAATGTTAAAATTGTAACTTTTGAAAAAATGGAATTCAAATGAGAAAAATTTTTTATTTTATATTTTTTTTACAGAGTGCTCTTTTTACTCAGGCTCAAGTCTTAACAATTAAAGATAAAGAAACTCATCAATCACTTGAGCATGTAAGTATCTATAGTGAGAACCTTCAGATATCTAATTCTACAGATGCTAATGGATGTGTAGATATATCTGATTTCAAGAGAATTGATTCAATTCATATAGAATTGATAGGATATCGATCATATGTTTATAGTTATAAACAGCTGCAAGAATTGCAGTTTATATTATTTATGGAAAAAAAGGCAATAGTAATGAACCAAGTTATTGTATCTGCATCTAAATGGCAGCAGGAAACAGGAGATGTTCCTCAAAGGGTTGTTGCTATGAGGTTATCTAAAATGAGAATGCAAAATCCCCAAACAACAGCAGATCTTCTGGGATATTCTAATGAAGTATTTATACAAAAAAGCCAGTTAGGCGGGGGCAGTCCTATGATAAGGGGATTTGCAACCAATAGAATCCTTATTTCTATTGATGGTGTACGTATGAATACTGCCATTTTTCGCAGCGGCAATTTACAAAATGTCATTTCTTTGGATCCATTTGCCTTAGAAAAAACCGAAGTGGTTTTTGGTCCTGGATCTACAATATATGGAAGTGATGCTATTGGGGGAGTAATGTGCTTTTATACCCTTAAACCTCGGTTTTCATCAGGTGAAAACACAGTTATAACCGGTAGTGCTGTTATCAGAACTAGTTCTGCAGATTTTGAAAAAACTGCACATACTGATATTAATATTGGACTTAAAAAATGGGCTTTCATAACCAGTCTTACTTATACAAATTATAATGATTTATCTATGGGAAGTAAGGGACCGGATGATTATCTGCAGAAACATTATGTGAAGTTTATTGATGGGCAGGATACAGTTGTAGATAATCCTGATCCTAAAAGGCAGATTTTCACTGGTTATAACCAGTGGAGTGGGATGCAGAAGATAAGATTTAAACCAAATCAGAAATGGGATTTTACTTTAAGTTCTCATTTTTCAGAATCTTCAAATATACCACGATACGATCGGCTTATACAACCTAATACTAACCATTTAAAAAATGCCGAATGGTATTACGGACCTCAGAAATGGCATATGAATAATGTAGACCTATACTATGCAGGAGGTAATAGCTTGTTTACTAATGGCCGTTTAATCCTGACTTATCAATTTTTTAAGGAAAGCAGACATGATCGGAAATTTGCTGAATTCAGACGTCAACATCGGGTGGAAACAGTTGATGTTTTCTCAGCTAATTTGGATTTTAAGAAAACCTTCAATCAAAAACAGAGATTATTCTATGGTGCGGAACTAGTATTTAATTCAGTAGGTTCAAAAGCAGAGATAGAACATATTGAAACCGGAGAGCTGAATCCTACTAGTACACGCTATCCGGATGGTTCTACCTGGAATTCCTGTGCAGCTTACCTGAATTATCAATATCATGCAACTGACAGATTTAGCCTGCATTCCGGTCTTCGCTATAATCAGATAACCATGGAGTCAGAGTTCGACACTACCTTTTTCCCCTTTCCTTTCACTTCTGCCCAGGTTAATACCGGGGCATTATCAGGAAGTATAGGCATGATTTATGGACACCCAGATGACTTTGAGCTTAAACTGAATCTATCCACCGGATTTAGAGCACCAAATATAGATGATATAGGAAAGGTATTTGATTCAGAACCGGGATCTGTTATTGTACCAAATCCAGATATTACATCTGAATATGCCTATAATATTGACATAGGTATGGTAAAGAATGTTAATAATATAGTTAAATATGACTTTACTGGATACTATACATTCCTGGATGATGCCTTGGCCCGACGTAATTTCGTCTTGAATGGACAGGATAGTATCATGTATGATGGTACCCTCAGTCAGGTGCTGGCTATTCAGAATGCAGCTAAAGCTTATGTATGGGGGATACAAACTGGGATTGAGATAAAATTACCCTTGGATGTTAGCATTGCTTCCTGGTTTAATTATCAGTATGGAGAAGAAGAGAATGAGGATGGCAGCAGGATTCCACTCCGTCATGTAGCACCTTGGTTTGGTGTTACCCACCTGATGTATGAACATTATCAGTTTAAATTTGATTTTTATAGTGTTTATAATGGTCCATTTACTTATGATGATCTTGCTCCCTCAGAAAAAAATAAATCCTATCTTTATGCTTTAGATAAAAATGGTAATCCCTATGCTCCTGGTTGGTATACATTAAATATTAAGTTCAGGTATCAATTATCTGATTTTTTAACTGTTAGTGCAGGAGTGGAGAATATTACTGATCAGCGGTATAGGCCGTATTCTTCAGGTATTGCTGCTCCAGGAATAAATTTTATGGGAAACTTAAGGTTTGTTTTTTAAGAAATTATTAAGACAGGACAATAAAAAATCACCCAAAGCCATGGAATTATAAAGATTATTAATAATAACTTTAAAAAAATTTTTGTGGTTTTGAGTCCCGGTGTGAAGATTGTGCATCTGAAATTTTAATAATGTAAAAATTCATGAGAATACTTAAGATTTTTTTTATTAAATTTTTCCACTTGAAATTATTAAAATAGTTATTATATTATATTTATGGATACATAAATTTTAGGTGATGGTCATGATTACAAGACTTCAAAAGATACGTCTGGGTATTTTTTTCTTTGTGTCTATAGTGGTACTTATTATTCTTATTGGTATTATTGTGGTGCCGACACTATTAGAAGAAAAAGATATCTACTATGTGGGATATCGTAATCTTTCCCTGACCGGATTACAGGAGGGAAGCAAGGTCAAATACCACGGTTTAAATGTGGGACAGGTTACTGATATCTCTATTGATCCTGATGATATTCAAAGAGTCATTGTTGAAATCACTCTTGAATCAGGTATACCAATTAAAAAAGATACTAAAGCTGATGTTACTATGCTGGGAATAACTGGTCTGAAAGTGATTGAATTGCGGGGAGGAACAAATGAAGCTGAACCTTTGGAAGAGGGAGGATTTATTCAACCAGGCAGGTCAATTACTGAAATGATTACTGGTAAGGCTGAAGTCATTGCAGAAAAAGCCGAGGCTGTACTTAATAATATTACCAGATTGACATCTACAGGGAACAGAGAAAAATTTGAGTTGTTTATCAGTAATGCTGGTGATGCTTTTAGCCAGTTGAATGAAATATTTTACGATAACAAATATACTTTTCAGAGAAGTCTTAAGAATACAGAGCAGATAACTGCTGATTTTCACTCACTGGTTATTTCCACAGATTCTCTGGTAACAAAAATCAATGCCTTAACCAGATCAGACTCCATAGATCAGATTCTAGGAAATTTAGCAGAAATCAGCAGGTCATTGAAAGAAGCCAAACTTGTGACCTTGGTTGATGAGTTGAACAGAACCCTGTCTTATTCCACTAAAGTGTTAAAAGAGGTTGATGTTTCAATAATGAAAACCAGGTCCGAGTTGGGAACCACGGTTGAAACCCTTAAAGAGAGTGTAGAATATCTCAATCAAATAGCCAGAATAATCAGTGAAGATCCGTCTGTTCTGGTCCGAGGAGTACGACCAGAGGCAACAGCTGATAAAAAACTGGAGAAATGAGATGAAAGTTAAATATATCCTTTTTGTTTTAATATTATCTTTGGTTTATGTGGCGGCTTGTGGTAAGAAAGCCATGGTACGTAAATATTATGTTCTGGAACCAGATACTCTTATTACCAAGCAAGAAATACAGGTAACTGAAACTTTTCCCTTTAATGTCGATGTTCGTGAGTTTATCATTGCTAAAGCTTTTGCTCAGCCCAGAATTGCTGTACGGTTGGAATCTCATAAAATAAATTATTATTACTATCATTTGTGGGCAACCCATCCAAGTTCAGCTATAACCTATATGGTCTTCAGATTAATAGACGGCTGTGAGCTGTTTAGGAAGACAGAACTTGGTTTTTCTGTGGATGCAGATTTTATAGTTACAGGGAATGTTCATAAGCTGGAAATCATTGAAAAGGAAGATGATTTATTAGCTCATTTGAATATTAGTCTTAAATTAATTGATAATCGCAAGAATGAGGTTATATTAAGAACAAATTTCGACCGAAAAGTTACATTGAAAGAAAAATCAATCAATGAGTTTGCAGCTGAAATAAGTGTACTTTTAAAGCAAGTTACATCTGATTATCTGAAAAAGGTTTATGACCTTTTACAATCCAAATAAAGAGATTTTACTATGAAAGCATCACTAGAAGTAGACCGTTCTTATTTTTTTATCAAGGGAAATCTTGATAAAAAAAATATTTCTTTGATCTATGATGAGACAATGCAGCATTTAAAAGAAGTAGAACAAGTAAATATTACACTGGATTTATCAGGAGTGGAAGTGATAGACAGCAGTGGGGTGGCTTTTTTGGAAGAGTTTACTGCTCAGGCTGAATCCCGATCTTTTTCAATTGAGATAAGAGGTGTATCCAAAAGTATCAGCAAAGCGATTGAGGTTTTTTCTCTTAAATCTACAAAGGGTAGAAAAACTCTGAAAAAGAGAGAATCTTTTTTTGAAATGATAGGTAATAAAGCTTACCAGATTTGGGAAAAAGGAGAGGTTTTTTTTCTTCTATTAGTAGATACCTCTATTTATTCCTTTCAGGGATTATTCAGCAAAAGAGGAATGAGAAAGGGAGAATTTTTAAACCAAAGTATGCTGATTGGGATGAATGCCCTGCCCATTATCGGTTTGATCTCTTTTTTAATTGGATTTATCCTGGCTCTCCAGTCTTCCGCTCAATTAAGACAATTTGGAGCGAGTATTTATGTGGCTGATCTAATTGCTATATCAATGACCAGAGAAATGGGACCCATAATGACAGCTGTGGTTTTGGCTGGAAGAAGCGGATCATCCTTTACTTCAGAAATAGCCAATATGGTAGTAACAGAAGAAACCGATGCACTCCGGAGTATGGGACTGAATCCAGTGAAGTATGTAGTTGTCCCCAAAGTACATGCCATTACAGTGACAGCTCCCATGCTTACTATACTTTCAATGCTGATTGGAATTGGCGGCTCATTTTTGGTAGGTGTTACTTATCTCGGTATTGGAATGGAGCCTTTTATTCAGGAAGTTGTAGATGCACTTATTCTCAAAGATATTATTACAGGTTTAGTGAAAAGTTTTATTTTTGCCTGGATAGTTGTGATTGTTGGAGCATATTATGGTTTCAATGTCAAAGGTGGGTCCGAGGGAGTAGGGCGGGCTACAACTGCCTCAGTTGTTACTTCAATTTTTTTAGTGGTTTTAGCCGACAGTATTCTGGGGCTTATTTTCTACTTTGGTAAGGGATTAGATATTTGAGTGTTGTGAGTGTACAAAATTTAGAGGCAGGATATGATGAGCGGCTGGTGCTAGAGCAGGTGAGTGTAGAGGCAAAAAAGGGTGAGATTACAACCATATTAGGTGCAAGTGGGTGTGGGAAAACTACGCTTCTGAAAAATATTATTGGTCTGATACAACCCTGGTCAGGTTCTATAAAGATTTTTGGTATAGAGACAACCAGTATGGAAGAGCCACAGTTTAATCTTCTCCGTCAGAATATAGGAGTTCTTTTTCAAAATGGTGCTCTCCTCAATTCCCTTACAACCGCAGAAAATGTCGCCATTCCCCTTGAGCAGCATACTGACATACAGCCTCAGATTATCAGTAGACTGGTGGAAATGAAACTTGCTTTAGTAGGGTTGGGAGATGCTGCTGATCTGCTGCCTTCCGAGCTTTCCGGGGGTATGCGCAAACGGGCAGCTCTGGCCCGAGCTATTGCTTTGGATCCGGATCTACTTTTTTGTGATGAACCCTCAGCTGGTCTTGATCCTCATATTTCTGCCAATTTGGACAGACTCATTTGCAGTCTCAGAGACAGACTGGGTATGAGTATCATAATCATTTCTCATTCAGTTCCCAGTGTTGAGCGAGTTTCAGATCAAGTAATTTTTATGGAAGCAGGAAAGGTGATCTTTGTCGGAAGTGTGAAAGAGTCCAAAAGTTCCGGTATTAAAAGTGTGGAAACCTTTTTTAAAGAGGGACAGGGTATTGGGTGATCTGGTTAAATATGATGTTGATAGTGATAGTGTATATATGTGAATCAGAGTTGAATCTTTCCTTAATGAGGCCATACAAAAAATCCACAAATTGTACAAAATATAAAAAAATAAATAAAAATTAATCTAAAATATTTAAAACTATAGTAAATATAATGAGGAGTTGTAAATGAGAAACTGGATACTTCTTAGTTTATGGTTTCTTTTTTTTGTAGGGTGCACACAAGAACCAACCGATCGTGAAATTATCACAGCGACTAAAGCACCTGCAGCCATGGGCCCCTACTCTCAGGCAGTCCGGGTGGGTAACCGGCTCTATCTTTCCGGCCAACTTGGTATGGATCCTGAAACGGGTAAATTTGTGGATGGGGGTTTTGAAGCCCAGGTCCGTCAGGCCCTCAATAATCAAAAAGCTATTTTAACACATGCAGGTTTTTCTTTAAAAGATGTGGTCCAATGCCAGATATTTGTGACTGATTTAAACCACTATTCTACCTTTAATTCAATCTACACTGAATTCTTCAAGGATTCATTCCCAGCCCGAGCGGTTCTGGAGGTCTCCCGAATACCTGCCGATGGATTGGTGGAGATCATGATGGTAGCAGAAAAAGTAAATCCCTAATCTGTTGAATACTGAACAGAATCTCTATAGAATTTTTATCTTATCGAATTCCAATATGAGGAAGAAACCTTAGGAAGCGTTGGTTTGATTGTCTGTCTAGGAGTATATGAAATTTAAAACCGGTGATAGGATTTTTTTGTACAGCGGTCTTTATATCTTGCGTTTTTCTTATAGATTATATATAATATTATATATTTTCATCTCAAATTAAAATAAGGAGGAGAGAAAAATGAATGTTAAACGTTTTATCATTGCAAGTATCATTGTATTTGTTGTATTCGAAGCACTCAATTTTCTCATGCACGGTCTTATTCTTGCCGGAGCTTATGAGGCTACAGCAGAACTATGGCGGGCTGATATGAATCAGATGATGTGGATAATTTACTTGGGAGATCTGGTCAAAGCATTTCTGTTTGTTTTTATTTTTACTAAGGGATACGAGAATAAAGGCTGGGCTGAAGGTCTCAGGTATGGATTATGGATTGGTCTTTATGTCAGTATAGGTATGGGATTTGGATCCTATGCCATGTATCCTATTCCTTTTAGTATGGCAATCCAATGGTTTGTTTATTGTGTAATTCAGCTTATTATTTGTGGGATCGTAACAGCGCTTATTTATAAGCCGGCTAAAAAGTAATTTATTATTTTCAGATAATTTTTTCTGATTATTGTAAAATTTTTTTTAATGTCTGAACCCGGTACTTCTGAAGTGCCGGGTTCTTTATCAGAAGACTGAGTGACCTTTACATGAATCCAATTTCATGTGGTATGACCTTTAGAGACTGTGCTACACGCACAGATCTATATATGTAACACTATCCTGGAAATTCAACTGGTTCATTTTTAATAAGGTAATTCCTTCAATTGGTAGGAAATTTTGTTTTCTATTATGTTTTTATTGACAGATATGAAGAAACAAAGTTTTTTGGATATATGCATTCCAAAACTGAAGTTTTGGGACGAGGAGTGGGATGTGTATGGTATTAAATCCCCTAACCCCTCCTTCAATTTCTCTCAAGGTAAGCTCTTTACAAAAGGGCGCTTTAGTAGATTGTACTTACTTATATTATAGAAACATTAGAAGAAATTATTTTACTTTTAAGTCCCTCTTTTTTAAAGAGGGATTTAGAGAGATTTTTTGAAAAGGTATTGAAAAGGTAAATAAAATAAAAAAATTCGACACTAATTTAATTAAAATCAGGAGAAGGAAATGCAAATTTTAATTATATATTTTTCAAAAACAGGCAGAACAAAGAATTTGGCGGAGGAAATTGCTAAAGGAGTAGAAGAAGTACCTGACATTGAGTGCAGTCTGAAGTCTGCACCTGAAGTTACCAAAGATGACTTTCTGAATTCCCAGGGAGTAATTGCTGGATCTCCAGTGTATTTCGGAACCATGGCAGCAGAATTGAAAGATGTATTTGACAGATGTATCTCGGTTAGAAAAAAGATGGAAAATAAGGTAGGCGCTGCTTTTGCTACTTCTCATCATCCTAGTGGAGGTAAAGAAACAACCATTATGTCTATTATTCAGGCTTTACTGATTTATGGAATGATCATTGTTGGAGATCCTATGGATGCCAGTGGTCATTACGGGGTTGCTTTTTCTGGAAACATGGATGATCAAACCAAAAATGAGGCCAGGAAATTGGGGAAGAGGGTAGCTTTGCTGGTAAAGAAGCTTGATTATGATAAATAAGTGGTTTTGAGTGTGAATATCACAGTAGTCCTGAGTTCATCAAAGGGCGACTGGATGCCGGGTATAGCTTTTTAATTGGCAGGGGGGTTATCTAATAATCTCTATACAATAAATAATTATTGAGATTATTAAGATTTCTTGCCCAAAATGGCTTTTGCTGGAATAGCAATCGCAAAGATAAATATTATCCAACCGATAGCAGTCCAGACATTTATCCCATGCAAGATAGAACAAGGTAAAAGTGGAATCATTCCTATTACTAATAAACACCACCAAGACCACTTTTGGGCTTTTTTGTAACTAGCAAGTGTTATAAAGATGATCGCGATACCGGTTGTAGCTAAATAAACACCTGATGGAATATCTGCTTGTCCCATAGCCATAAGGCTGATACTAGTCATTATTCGATAAAGTCCGAGAATAAACATAAGAATCCAACCTATTTTTACTGACTTTGCTTCCATTTTGTAACCTCCTTTTAAAATATTAATTAGCTCATAATGACTGGCGTAAAAGCCGCCGGCCAATTATCTGTCCAAACTAACGCACTTTTTTTCCGATTGCCCTGGGCATCATTTTCCAGGGTTTTGTTTATGGGACCTCAGCCTCATATGTATAGGCAATGTCCAATTAATTAATTTTAATGATTTTACGCTCTGCAGGAGCTCCTGCCCCTGCAATTATAAAGGATAGCTCTCAGACTTTTCTACAATAGACCAATGTTCCTGAATGGGATTGATATGTATATAATCCAGTTTTTTCCGTAGAAAAGATTTCACGCAGCCGAAGATGTTCTTCACCTTCGGCGATCATTGGGGCGAAGTGAGGAACACCTCGCCAAGCGTAAAATTTTTATTGGAAATGAATATCCAATTTGTCCTGCGATTAGGATGAAGATTCTGGTCCATCGGAATTATTTAGACGAAGTGAATAACACCTCGCCGCACATTTAATATAACAAGCATACTGTCATGTGCAATCCTTCGGAACTTTTGCCACCAGAACTCATATCAGGAACAAGGTCTCGATCCTCCCTTATCTTTGCCAGCTAAGTACCGTGATTGTGTTAGCGTTTTTTATTTAACAGAGTCTGCACTATTGCCATAGCAAAAAAACCGGTGCCAAGACCAATTAAAAGACCCTGCACAAGGTAGCCTAATGCCCAGCCAATCCCCATACCAACAAACAAACCTGCCGGTATAAACAGGCCACTGATTCCCCAATTTTTCTTAGTTTCTTCCATCTTGTCATTCATCTCGGTTGCCTCCTTTTAAATTTAGTTTTCATTTACCAGTACTCCTTTCATATGGTTTGTAGATTACACACATAACGATTTCTATCTTACTCTGCTCCGCAGGGGCTCATGCCCCTGTGGAAATACTTCTTTAAAATAATGATAAAATGTCAATCTCATTCCAATCATTATCTTTATGATAATATCTACAACTACTGAAAGGATAGCACTCCGGCTTCCTTACAATAGACCAGTTCTCTTGCGCCGGATTAAAATAAATATAATCTAATTTTTCATGAAGAAATGATTCACTGTATACAACCTTAAGATCTGAATCAGTCTGCCAAAAATGATGAAATGATCTTTTATCAGGATTGAGATGATAAAATGTTTCAAGTAGCGTAGACGAAGTCTCCGCTTTTATACTATTGTTTTTATCAAATATTTTTTCAATAGGTTCTTTATCATCTAGGGTTGATGATTTAAAACTTTTTAATGTTTGTGTGGTTGTATAACTTTTAAATGTTTGGACAATCTTAACAACATCATCCATATATTCTGGGAGCGTAAATATCCAATGCAGATGATTGGGCATGATGCAGTACCCATTGGTTCTTACCTGACGATTATTTTGAAAGAAAAGTATGCTATTAATGAGAATAGAAATAACGGATTGTTTTATAAATACGTGTTTCCACTCAAGAACTGTGGTAGTAAAGTAATATGTACAGCCACTCTGTTTTAATGTATTATGTTCTCTTGTTCCCATAATTTATTATTTGTATGAATTGCAGTAATCTACTTCTCAGAATTGCCGCAAGGGCATGAGCCCCTGCGGAGCAAATAACCTGGTACCAGTTGATCTTGAAGATCCACTGGTACCATCATTGTTTGATCATAATTATATGATTTGAATTTTGGCATTTAACTTCCTCTAATTTATTGTAATTATAAGAAGTTAAACAATTATGAGCAATTAGTCAAGTTAATAATTTGTTTTAATTTAATAGGTTTTTCGACAGTCTCGTTAGCCATAATGATTCTACTTTTTAGATTTATCGGAAATAGTTATATAATCCTTTTCTGGTAGATTAAGGGAAAAATCATCAAAGAGGAGACGAAGACCTTTTATTGAATTGGGAGCATCATCTCCTGAAATAATCTGTTCTTTTTTTACGTTAAAGGCAAGATATAGGTGACATGGGAATTTAGAGAAGGTAATTTTTCCATCTTCTTCTCCTTTGCCTTTTGAATAAAGTATACCTCCTTTCTCTTTAATGTCAAATGCTGTACCTGTCCTTATCGTCGCTGGGAAAATAAACAAACTTTTGTCCAGTGATTCCATAGAGATAGCTACACCGCTCAAATATATGGGCTCTCTATTACTTTCATTATTACTTTTTGTAGATAAAGTAATTGCAGTATGATTAATAATAGCATCGCCTTCACCTGAATAATTAACCAAAACCGGCATTACTAATATGTGAAAATCAGGTTCTGCATTAGCACTAATGGTTTGGGTTCCTAACATGCCACTTAAATTCGTAGTTAATATAACAGGTCCGTTTAATCTTAGTGCCCATTTTGAATGTTTTTTTGAACAGGAAACTGATAATAAAACCAAAGATCCAATGAATATAAATAGGGATTTTACAATCAGTTGTGGACACCTTTCTAATGAATTGACTAAATGTGTCTTTTCCATTTATTCCTCCTCGATAAATTTATTTTGTAATATTTTTGTCTTGTAGAGGCTCAGCCTCAGCACAAAATAGACATTAAAATAGGTTCATTATTTTCAATTGATGCCAGTCTGATCCTTCTTCATAATAACGTGCACTGCTATAAGGATATTTCTGCTCCGCAGGGGCTCATGCCCCTGTGGAAATACTTCTTTAAAATAATGATAAAATGTCAATCTCATTCCAATCATTATCTTTATGATAATATCTACAACTACTGAAAGGATAGCACTCCGGCTTCCTTACAATAGACCAGTTCTCTTGCGCCGGATTAAAATAAATATAATCTAATTTTTCATGAAGAAATGATTCACTGTATACACCCTTAAGATCTGAATCAGTCTGCCAAAAATGATGAAATGATCTTTTATCAGAATTGAGATGATAAAATGTTTCAAGTAGCGTAGATAAAGTCTCCGCTTTTATACTATTGTTTTTATCAAATATTTTTTCAATAGGTCAACCTAACCTACAATTTCTATTCCCTGAATATAACGCATAAAATCTCCTTGTTTGTTAGTTATAATTTGCTGATTTTATATGCTATATTCAAGACGTTTTCACACAGTCTCAAAGACTGGGAACCAGATGAAAGCAAATATTATTTTAACAAAAAAATACCACCATCATCTTAATTGTTCACTCCAATTTAATGCTGCCCCATTGGAAAATTTGATGGTTCTATCCTTTAATCGGGGAACTCTTGCCTGCTAAGAAAAGTAAGGCCACCGTTGTGATGCAGCTCAACCGCACCGCTGTAGATCTTGATCCCTGCAGATTGTGTCCCCTTAATCGAATAAAGCCGTGTGGTTAAATTATGAAAAAGTGTGGCTTCAAACCGGATATAATTACTTAGACACCTCAATTTTACACCAGGCAAAAACTGAAGATTCTGCCCCACCTCAAATGTCGTGGTATGGATGTTTATACAATCCCGTTCAAAATAACGATAAGGATAGGAGAGACGCCCATATACAGTAGCAACAGACAAAGACAAAGTGCCTCCCATAGATGGACCCGGCGTAATGTCCCGGACAATCGCATCTGTGACGGGTGCATAATCTCTTGAATACCATGTATTGGTGGAATTAATTCCTCCCCAACCATAATTAATATGCCAGTATACGTTTGATCCAATATATTTCCACCCATCCACGACATATGCATGTGCTTCACCACCGTTTCCGTATAAAATCGGCCGATTATTGTTGATTTCAACTTTCATCATCTCGTGCCACTCAGACTGCGAGTGGGGCAATCCCAGCTCCTGGCCTCCGTTATAGCGGAAACTGTTTCTCATTGAGGCTGCCATCATTTCCGGAAGTAGAAACGACCAGTCACAGGTATAAAGCATTCCTGCTGTAGCGCCGGCATCGTGGCATAATGTCGCAATAGCGTCGATCATATTCTGTGGTGAGGTCCAGATCAGTGAGTCAGGCATGTTCAACCAATCATAAGAGGGAGGCCAGGACCAATACCGCATGATCTGAGCAGCGGCTAACGCTGTGCAACCAACCCAGGCATGTCCATTTAATTCTGAATCAACGCAATTCTTATAAGGACACTCCTTATTATAGGGCCATGCCTGATGCCATTTTGTAGAGAGTAACCAGGTGCCTGGATTGTATCCCAGTGCAGTTGACCCCGATTCCTGTTCCGCGTTGAAGATCAGAACATCTCTCTCCAATTCCTCCCAGGACTTTCGGTGTTCTGTCCCAACTATTCTCTTTATTTCTTCGGTTCGCGCCGACTGAATCGGCCCGGCCTCTCTTTCGATCATATTGATAAGATGTGCCATGTCTTCTTTTATCATCCCGATTGTACCCACTTCACTCTCAGGATTCAGATGCCCAGTCGCAGAGTATGCTTTTACAGGCACCAATTCCTTTCGTAGGGATACGATGATATAGCCTTCAGGCTTTATACTGCAATAATATCCTATGAGTCGATTTTCATGTTTGAATTCCATAACCTCTTCCACAGAGGCGCTGTTCGATCCACCCCAATTACCCTCATTGTTAAGGATGGTAGCCACCCAGTTTTTCGCTAAGTTCCTGGCTTCGCCAATAGTAACTATTTCAGCTTTGAGAGAGGCTGTTGGCCCAGCGATTGTCAGCAACAGGATTATGATTATATTTATTAGTCTATTCATTTTCTTTACCTCCACATCATTGCAAAGTAACAAGAACCAGTATCTGGCCCTTTTTCCCTTTTTCGAGGTCTTGCATGGCTTTACCCAATACTGCGCCCTGAGATTTTCTATGATTTGTCACCTTTTGCGCATATCCCGGAGTATCGGAAGTGGTCAACAGATCCCCGGCCTGGATAGCCTCCTTTGTTGCATCAATCTTACAATACACTCTGCCAGCCAGGGCAACATTAAAATCATGTGCGCCCGAACCAAGCGTTACTCCTGATCCCAGATCACCGGCACCGGCAACAATGCCGGCTACTTTGAAGTCATACGATTGTTGACTGATTTTGAGCTTACCGGGATTTCCCTGATCAATACACAGAACAGTGCCGGGTTCGATATTATTTTTATCCGATACATTAAATCCTTCGGAATAATCAAGTCCGGTGCCCAGTTCTATCGCCACTATTCCGCTGCTTTTATCTCTGACTGTAATATTGCCCTGTACATCCAGCCGACTTTGAGGATTTTTTTTTCCGATACCAACATTGCCACTGAAATATCCTCTTCCCACAAAGTAACAAGCATAATCACCTCCCACACCGTAGACTCCCACACCAGAATTACCCGGAGCATTACCATAGACTCCCACACCAGAACTACCTATAGCATCACCATAGACTCCAATCCCGTTGCTACCCGTCGTAGAACCTAAGACTCCACGACCTGATTTACCAAAAGCTGAAAAGAAACCACCATAGTTTTTTACATCACCGTAATTTGATGCTTCACCGTAGACACCTCTACCATTTGTGCCTGTTGCTTTAAAATAACCGCCATAGTTAGTAGTGCCACTCGAATTATGTGCCGATCCATAGACTGCATAACCATTAGTACTGCCCGTAAGGCCGGTTATAGCGGCATTCGCAATTCCGGACCCGCCAACGCTCAATAACGATGACGGATTGGTCGTACCAATGCCCACTTTATCGGTACTTGTACTAAGGCGAACTACTGTTCCATCATCAGTCCACCCACAGCTGCTGCTGCCACCACTGGTGGCTGCAGAGGTCTGTACTGTTCCATCCGGAAATTTAAACCCATACTTGGTAGAAGAAATTCTGCCGTCTACTTCTAACATGGTTTTTGGACTTGTAGTGCCGATACCAACTTTTCCATCCGAAGGAATTACATTAGTAGCTCCTGACATAGATGCCGTCGTATAGGCATAGGGTACGCTGGCAATTTGCTGTCTGGGACTTAATGTTTCACCTCCGATGACTATTTCAAGATATCTTGTTTTGTCAGAAAAAACATCCACAGATATCGGATTTTGACTTCCCAGAATTATGCTGAACAATGCATTGTCAATCGTGACTGAATTATGAGATTCTTCCCATAATTTATTTCCGCCTGTTTGACTGCTCCAAATGCTAAAATCCATAGCCTGGTTGGTGTTGATTGGATTTCCGCTGGCATCTGCTAAATAACCCTGATAATAGATAAGTTGAGGGATACCTTGAGCAGACACGTTCATGAATGCGACATGAAAAAAGAGCATTGTCAATAAAATGGTTTTAATCTTCATTTTTTGAATCCTTTCTGTTTAAGTGATTACTATTTAGTTGAAGACCCTATTTAATCAGTAACATCTTTTTTACATCGGTAAATCCTTCCGCAATTATTTGATAGTAGTAGACACCACTAGGCACTAGTTGACCTTGAGTGGTTTTACCATCCCAGGTAACATTATAATTTCCTGGTTGTTGATCCTCTTGAACCAAAGTTTGAATCACCTGTCCCATTGGGTTAAATATCCTGATTTTTACTTCTGAGCTTTTGGGCAGACTATACTGAATAGTAGTTGTTGGATTGAATGGATTGGGATAGTTTTGTTGTAACAAAAATACTTTTTGAATTAAAGAGTTTGAGAGATTTGACTCAGAGACAGCGGTTAAAAAATGACTACCATTCAGGATAAAACTGTTGCTTTCTGACTTTCCGACTGCCAAGCCGCCAAAAGTAGCTTCTTTCAGTAAAAAACTACTGGAATTGACTACACCACCTCCACTGGAGATGCTCCATTTTTTTAACTGATAACTTGTACTACTTTGGCAATAGCAGGAAACTGACCAATTAAATAATAAAAAAGGCAGCCATCCTGAGATTGTTATCATTCTTATGTTCATAAAAACCTCCACATATTTATAAATTTTAACTTTATAATCCCATATACTAATCGGGCGGATGAGGAGCGCCCGCAGGGCGTCTGTTCGATCCGCTGGTTGTGAGGCGCTTT
>CAYUAG010000066.1:0-21207 GCA_964442615.1 uncultured bacterium | reverse complement strand
TTATGGGTAAGACACTTGGTTTGATTGGAATAGGAAGAATTGCAACAGAGGTTGCTAAAAGAGCAAACGCTTTTGGTATGAAGGTTATTGCCTATGATAAATATGTTGATCAGTCCGATTTTGCAGAGATGAAATCTCAGGATGAAGTATTATCGGAATCTGATTATATTTCCTTACATGTACCTCTAACAGAAGAAACAACAGGAATGCTTAACAAAGAAATGATTTCTAAAATGAAGAATGGAGTAATTGTCATTAATACCGGCAGAGGTAAATGTGTGGTTGAAGATGATGTTGCCCAAGCATTAAAGGATGGAAAGATAAGAAAATATGCTAATGATGTATGGTTTTCAGATCCCCCAGATCCTGATTCACCCCTTCTTTCAGCTCCCAATATACAATTAACACCTCATCTGGGAGCATCAACCAAGGAGAACCTTTTAAGAATTAGTGATATTATTGTAAAAATTTTAACTGAATTTAAATAAATAGAAGGAGGAAATTATGGCAAAAAGAATTTGGAATTTTAATCCAGGACCGGCAACACTTCCACTTCCCGTACTTAAAAAAGCAAGGAGGGAGATACCCAATTATGGTAATACCGGTATGGCTGTTATGGAGTTGAGTCATAGATCTAGTGAGTATGCTCAAATCCATGCTGACGCAAAGTCGTTACTTAAGAATTTATTTTCCATTCCTGAAGATTACAATATACTTTTTCTACAAGGTGGTGCAAGCCTGCAGTTTGCTATGATTCCTATGAATTTATTAACAAAGGGATCGTTTGCTGATTATATTATTACAGGAAGTTGGTCAAAGAAAGCATTAACTGAAGCTAATATTATTGCTGAAGGCAAAGTAGCAGGATCTTCTGAAGATAAAAATTTTGGTTATATTCCTAAAAATTTAGATTTACATTCAAATGCTGAATACGTACATATAACTTCAAATAATACCATTGCAGGAACCCAATGGCATACATATCCTGACACAGGTAATGTACCGTTGGTTGCAGATATGTCCAGTGATATTCTTTCCAGAAAAATTGATGTTAGTAAATTTGGTATCATTTATGCTGGGGCTCAGAAAAATATTGGCCCTGCTGGAGTGACAGTTGTAATAATAAAAAAAGATCTGGTTGAGAAAGCTCGCAAAGATATCCCCACTCTGTTAAAATATGAAACTCATGTTAAAAAGGATTCTACTTTCAATACTCCTCCTACTTATTCAATATATCTGATGAAACTAGTATTGGAATGGGTTAAGGACCAGGGGGGCATAGATAAAATTGAGGAAATCAATAAAAATAAAGCTGAGACAATATATTCAACTATGAATAATAACAGTGAATTTTTTAAAGGGGCAGTAAAAAAAGAGGATCGTTCTTTAATGAATATAACTTTACGACTGCCTACAGAAGAACTTGAAAAGAAGTTTATATCAGAAGCAACTATGGCTGGATTTGGAGGTTTGAAAGGACACAGATCAGTTGGTGGTATAAGAATATCGATCTATAATGCAATGCCATCAAAGGGTGTTGAAGAATTAAATAAATTTATGGTTAATTTTGCCAAAAAAAATAGTTGAGATTTTTTTAAAGATGAATTCAAGTTCTCTACTGTATGATGGAGGGATATGTTTTACAAAATGTTATGTCATATATTCTTTTGGAACTTGAATTCATCTATCTTTTCTGTTGAATTGTTGTTTTTTACCTTCCTTACAATACCAAAATAAAGTTTTAGGTCATCTGAACAATTATGAAAAATTATCCGAAACCTGTGGTTGGAGCGGTGATTTATAATCCGGAAGGAAAGGTTCTCATTTGTAGAGCTGAAAAATGGGGTAATAAATATATTATTCCTGGCGGTCATATTGAGGAGGGGGAGAAAATGGAGGATGCTTTGCAAAGAGAAATATTAGAAGAAACCGGATTACATATTTATGATATACAATTGATCAGCTTGAAAGAAAATATACCTTCTAAAAGGTATCATAAGAATAAACATTTCATTTTCATTGATTTTGTGTGTAAAACAGAGTCCTCTAAGGTAGCATTGAATGAAGAAGCTCAGGAATACAGGTGGATAGATCTCAAAGAAATTGAACAATATGATCTCTGCAGTTTTACAAAAGAATTGTTAATGGAAATTAGAGACAGGGATAAAGAGGAAAATAAAGTAAATATATTTTATACATAGTTAAGTAAATTTTTGATTTTATCAAGACCATTATCTTTGTTATTAATTATTGTAAATAATCAGAAGCATAAATAATGAAAAATAATGTCGAGTATAGTTCACAGTCTCGACTGAATAACTCCTTTTTTTATACTAAGATTTTCAGAGGTGTCAGCTAATATTTCAATTCTCCTAATTAATAGGAAGAATAATTTTTAATAATTTTTTTGTATAATTATGATAGTATAAGTTATTAATTTAACTATTCTTATAAAATATTTATTTTCATTTATTGTATTTTCCAGTAAATATGAATATTTCCCTTGACTTTCAGATAATAATTAATATATTTTGGTTGAAATTTGATGATAAATTAAAATAGTAGTGGTAAAGGAATGAATAAAAAATTTAAATCAGAGGTGGATTTTGTAGTGCGGATTGGTGGAGAAGGTGGTGAAGGTGTTATTAGTTGTGGTGAGCTTTTTGCCCAGGCAGTTGCACGTACTGAATATCATGTATTTACCTATATAACCTATCCAGCTGAAATGCGTGGTGGTTTTTCTATGATCCAGATACGTGTACGAGATTGGACAATCTATTCTATGGGCAGTAAAGTTGATTGTTTGATAGTATTCAATCAGGAAGCCTGGAATCGAACCTATATGTATTTAAAAAAGGATGGTATGGTTATATATGACCCTGATACTGTTAATATTAAGAAAGAGGATTACCAGGCTACATTTTATCCAGTACCTTTAACAAAATTGGCAAAAGAGCAGACTGGAACCAAACTTGGCAAGAATATTGTTGCCCTGGGTATGCTGGGATTTTTCTTTAATATTAAAAAAGAAGTACTTAAGGAACTCATTAGTGAGAGATATGGACACAAGGGTAAAGAGATAGTTGAGAAAAATTATAAGGCACTAAAAGCAGGTTTTACAGCTGGAGAAGAAACTAAAAGTAACATTCTTTTCGGACTGGAAGGTGTGGCTGAAAATAAAGAAAAATTTATGCTGCTTTCTGGAAATGAGGCTGTAGCATTAGGAGCTATTGCTGCAGGTTGCAGATTTGTAGCTGGGTATCCCATTACACCAGCTACTCCTATTTTTGAAACTCTTACCAGAATAATGCCTAAGGTAGGGGGAAAGGCAATTCAGATGGAAGATGAGATAGCAGTGATTTCTGCAATTATTGGGGCATCATTTGGGGGTGAAAAAGTTATCACTCCAACTTCTGGACCTGGTCTTCAGTTAATGGGAGAACAACTCAATCTGGCATCCATGCTTGAATTACCTATAGTGATTGTAAATGTACAGAGGGGAGGTCCCAGTACTGGATTGCCTACCAAAACAGAGCAGTCGGATTTAAAGTTTGCCATCTATGGAACAGCCGGAGAGTCTCCCAGAGTTATTCTCGCCCCTGCAACAGTTGAGGATTGTTTTTATCAGACCATACGAGCTTTTAATATAGCTGAAGAATATCAGTTGCCGGTAATACTTCTTACAGACCAATCAATCGGATATCGAAAAGCAACTGTTAAGCTGCCAGATTTTCATGCTTTTAGAGAAAAAGATGACCATAATGCGGATGATTATCTAGCCATCCCTAGTGCCGAGAAGATTGAAATTATTTTTCGTCAGGAGCCTAGTAAGGCTGAGCTTAAAGATTATCAAAGATATAAAGTAACAGATAATGGTATATCCCCTATTGCTCGACCTGGAACACCGGGAGGTCAGTATTTAGCAACTGGATTGGAACATGATGAGAAAGGAAAGGCTGATTATAGTCCTAAAAATCATCTTAAGATGTCCAGGAAACGTTTTAGAAAATTGGAAATGCTTTCCTATAAATTTGAGCAAAATCCCAGAGAGTATTATGGATCTCCTGAAGCAAAAATCGGTGTAATAGGATGGGGATCTACAGAAGGAGCAATCAGAGAAGCACGCTACATGGCAGAAGAGAATGGGATTTTAATCCGACATCTGCACCCTAAGGTTATTTCACCTTTACCTGAACGACAGGTTAGAAGTTTTTTAGTAGGATTAAAGTATGTAATAGTGGTTGAAGAAAATTATACAGGTCAGTTTGCTCATTTTATAAAGGCAAAGTTTGGGATTGTTCCTATTGAAATACATAAATGCGAAGGTGTTCCCATATCTTCTCAGGAAATATTTAATGGTATAGAAAAAGTAGCGAGTATAGTAGATGAAAAAAACATCACAAAAGTATGACAGTACCATAAAACCAGTCTGGTGTCCAGGATGTGGTAATTATGGTATTTTAAAAGCTCTCAAGAAAGTATTTTTTAATCTTGATATACTTCCTGAAAATATTATAAATATTTCAGGAATAGGCTGTTCAGGAAGATTCTCGCACTATTTTAACACCTATTCCCTTCATGGAACTCATGGAAGAGCAGTACCTACTGCCTTGGGTGCTAAAGCTGGCAGAGAAGACATGACTGTGATTGCTGTAGGTGGGGATGGTGATGGACTTGGTATAGGAGGTGGACATATTGTCCATGCTGCAAGAAAAAATGTGGATATTACCTATATTCTTATTGATAATAGAATTTATGGATTGACCAAAGGACAAAGTTCTCCCACTACTCCTTTGGATGTACATACTAAAACATCACCGTATGGTGTATATGATACTCCAGTGAATCCCATTCCTATTTTTATTTCCTATGATATTTCATTTATTGCTCGGACAAGTGTTGTGGAGTATAAAAGGATGACAGAAATAATAAAAAAAGCTATTTTGCATAAAGGTATGTCAATGGTTTATATCCTCTCTCCCTGTACAACCTATCCGATTCTGGCACTTAAACAAGTGAAATCAGTAATTAAACCTCTGCCAGATAATTTTCCTGCTGATGATAAGTTAGAAGCTATGAAATATGCCTATTCAGAGGAACCACTGTACACTGGTATTTTTTATCAAATAAACAAGACCACCCTAAATCAGCATCTTGAAAATCAAATCAGTAAAGCACATGCAAGAGCTAATATGAAAAAAGGATTAACTATAAAGGAGTTGCTGAAAAGTTATACCTGATATTATTCGGAGAAGTTAGTATTGTATAAAGATATAATTTTGTAAAATTAGCCAGATGAGTAACAGAACAAAAATTTTTATTTCTCTTATTATTCCTTTAATTATTTTAATCCTTCCTGGGGAATGGTTGCCCTTAAAAAATCTTTCCGTCGTTGAACACCGAATGATTTGTATATTCCTTTTGGCTGTTTTATTGTGGATACTCGAACCCATACCTGTTTACTCAACCTCTGTTATTATTATTTTAGCTGAACTTGTAATGATATCCAATCAAGGGTTCGTTCTTTTTAGATTAGCTTCTAACCGGGCAAATTTTGGTGAGTTAATTAATTACAAACAGATACTAGGTTGTTTTGCTTCTCCCATTATTATACTTTTTTTAGGCGGATTTTTTTTAGCTATGGCAGCTTCAAAATACCAACTTGATGTAAATTTAGCCAAGGTTATGTTAAGACCTTTTGGTAAACGGACAACAGTAGTATTACTTGGATTAATGATCATAACAGCAGTATTTTCTATGTTTATGAGTAATACAGCCACTACTGCCATGATGCTTGCCATTTTAACTCCCATATTGAAAATTTTTGATGAAAATGATAAAGGCAAGGTTGCGTTTATACTGGGGATTACTTTCTCAGCCAACATCGGTGGAATAGGAACTCCAATTGGAACTCCACCAAATGCTATTGCTTTAAAATATTTATCAGGAGATCAAGCAATTGGCTTTGGAAAGTGGATGAGTTTTGCCTTGCCGTATGTGGTTATTATGCTTTTATTTGTCTGGATATTATTGTTATATTTTTATAAACCGGATCAAAAGAAAGTTGAAATAAATATTAAGGGAAGCTTTAGTAAAAATTGGAAAGCTGTCACTGTTTATATAACTTTTATTTTAACAGTCTTGTTATGGCTTTTTGATTTTTTTCATGGCATGAACTCATATATTGTTGCTATGATTCCGGTAACAGTATTCACCTGTACAACCATTATAACCAAGAATGATTTAAAAAGATTAAATTGGGACGTTTTATGGCTTATGGCTGGTGGTATTGCGCTTGGATTGGGAGTAGAAAAAACAGGTCTGGCTAAGCATGTAATTGAAGTTTTGCCTTTTGACACATTTTCACCCTATTTTGTTGTGATTTTTGTCTCAGTACTTACTATACTCATTTCAAATTTTATGTCTAATACTGCTACTGCTAATTTGTTTTTGCCCCTTATGGCTGCACTTGGTACAACTATTTCAGGTTTAGCACCAATAGGCGGTTCAATGCTACTAATATTGACCGTTGCTTTTGCTGCTTCACTTGCAATGGCTATGCCCATTAGTACTCCTCCTAATGCAATGGCCTATGGAACAGGACTTATAAAAACAAAAGAAATGATAAAAACAGGTGTAATTATCGGAGTGATTGGTCTGATAGGTGTATATTTTTTAATGTTTATTTTGAATAAAATTAATTATATATTATGAATAAAATGCAAGGTGCAGATTTACCCTGGTTGATTAAGACCTATTTTTCTGGTCCTTCTACAAGAATAAAGCTTCAGAAGGGTGATATTCTTATGGAAGAAGGAGGATATAATAATCGATTATATTTGGTATTGAGCGGTTGTTTAAAAGGATATGTTCAAAATCCAGATCAAGGTAACTTTGAACTTTTTCAGGCCACCAGACATAAGTTTGTTGGAGTGTATAGTTTTTTTTCTAAGACTTTTTCAAGTTCAGCACTAGTAGTTGCTGATGAAGACAGTGAAGTTGCCTATATAGATCAAAATTGTAAGATTGTTTCAATTGATAAAGGCAATTCCCTTTTTGAACAATTTATGCCGGTTGTAGTGAGTGATTTAGCTCAGCGTCAGCAGGAAGAACAGAAAATTGGCTTTGAGAAAGAGAAGACATTAAAGAAATTAATTCAATCTGAACGACTAGCCTCCCTGGGGCAAATGGCAACTGGGATAGCTCATGAGCTTAATAATGCCATTGTTGTTTTAGATAGAAATACTTACTGGCTTTGTAATAATATTTCTCAGATGTTAAAAGAGAATAATAGAGAGGTATATCAATATTTTATAAGTGGTCTGGAAAAAGGGAGAATGTTATCCACTCGTGATATGAGGAAACAAGCAAAAAGTATAAAGAAAAAATTTTCAGTAAAGATTGAGGAGGCAGATAAGCTAGCTGAATTTGGTATAGCTGAAGATTCAATAGCTGTTATACTTTCAGACAAGCACATATCAATTGATACAATTTATCATTACTGGCAGCTGGGTGTGACTTTTCATGATATGAAGATTGCTGCTCAATTAGGTACAAATGTTGTTACCTCAGTTAAGGCACTTGGTGGACAAAAGTCTATCCAGAAAGAAAAATGTGATTTAAATGAGACTATTAAAAAAGCACTTACTCTCTTAAGTAGTCCGCTTAGAGAATTTCAGCTATTACTTTCATTATCTGATTTACCCTTTATGTTTGTAAATAAAAGCGAGTGGGTACAAGTATGGACAAATTTTGTTAAGAATAGTATTGAAAGTTTGAATAATTCAGATGTAGACAATAAAGTGATTGAAATTTCAAGTTATTGTAAAGATAATTATATTATTGTTACTGTTATGGATAATGGTCCTGGAATACATGAAGAGATTCAGCAAGAAATTTTTAAGCCAAATTTTACTACAAAAGAAAAAGGTTTGGAATTTGGATTGGGACTGGGTCTAGTAATTTCAGAAAGAATAATCAGAAGTTATAATGGGGATATATCTTTATACAGTCAATCAGGAAAAACAATTTTTACTATTAAACTGCCAGTATGAGGAGCTATGGAAAAGTTAAGAATAATGTGTATTGATGATCAGCGTGAAGTCTTAAGTACTTTACGAAAAGATCTTGATATGTTTAATGATTTTTGTATTTTTATTGAATGTGAAACTGCTGATGAAGCAGAAGAGGTCTTAGAAGATATTGATAAAAGCGGCATGTATCTTGCTTTAGTGATCAGTGATCAGGTTATGCCGGGTAAGAATGGAGTTGATTTTTTTATTGACCTCAATAAGGATACTCGCTTTCCTCAGGTTAAAAAGTTACTTTTAACAGGACTTGCAACTCATGAGGATACAATCAAAGCTATCAATGAAGCTCATATTGACCATTATATTGAAAAACCCTGGAGTTTGAAAAATTTTCAACACACAGTGAGAATTTTACTTACCGAATACATTTGTGATTCTGGTCTGGAATATGAAGACTATATTGAAATTATTGATCAGGAAACCTTGTATCGAGAGCTTCGAGAAAGTTAACAGCGATAGTAGTTATAAAATTTGTTTAATAAAATCTGTATAATTCACTAAAGATCGTTAAAGAAAAAAATTATTTACAATCCCTATTTCTTTTTATCATTATCTTTTTTTTGTCTTTACTCTTCTCTTCACCATTTTTATGAATTCGAAATTTATCAAGATTTGAGTGTTTGAACAGTAATTTAAAAATCAGACTCTTGCCTTCTTTCTGCCTTCTTCTACATCCACTTGACTTAAAAGAATTCCTCCAGCTATAAAAAAGAAGATTAAGGAAATAATCCCATATCGGCTAGATTTTAGCAGTTGACTTGTTAAGGCAAAAACAGTAGGACCAACTATACCGGCAAATTTTCCACTAATATTGTAAAAGCTGAAAAATTCAGCAGATTTTTCCTTAGGAATCATTGAACCATAAAGAGAGCGGCTTAATCCTTGAGTTCCACCTTGAACAAGACCTACCATAATAGCTAAAATCCAGAAATGGATTGCTCTTGTCATAAAAAAGGCACCAATAGTAATTATTAGATAAATAAATAATCCCCAAAGAATAGATTTTTTCGTAGAAATTATTTGAGCAAGCTTTCCAAAAGCGAAACTAAAAGGGATACCTACTATTTGCACCATTAACAAAGCACCCACCAGATCTAGGATTCCAATTCCAATTTCATTACCGTAAGCAGTAGCCATTTTGATTATAGTACCAATACCATCATTATATAACCAGAAAGCAGTTAAAAAAAGAATAAGCTGCTTATATTTTTTTATTTGCCTAACGGTGTTTGAAAGACGTCTAAAAGCAATGTTGAAAGGATTTTCATTGCTAAGATTAGAATGGGGACCAAAAGGCTCTGGTATATGTCGGAATACTGGCAATGAAAATACTCCCCACCATACAGCAACACTCAGGAAAGAAAGCTGCATACCTAGTAGTGGGACATTTGCATGTTGCGATGTAAATGTTGTTTTAGGTAGAAACCAAATCATGCCAATATTTATTATTAATAGTAATCCACCACCAATATAACCAAAAGCATATCCTCTGGTCGAAACCTGATCGATTTTTTCTACTGGGCAAATATGGGGAAGAAGAGCATTATAAAAAACCTCACTTCCTGCATAACCAATATTTCCCAAAATAAAAAGTAAAGAGACTAATTTCCAGGATCCAAAACCAGTAAAGGATAAAAGTGCTGTTGAGGTTATACCTAAGATTATAAAATATTTAAGAAATCTTTTTTTTGAAGAACTGAAATCTGATACAGGACCAAACAAAAGAGAAACAAAACTAACAAATAGCATTGCAATAGATGCTGTATACCCCCATAAAGAAGTAGCAAGGTGATGTTGAGAAGTATTAAGATTAACAGTGGCAACTACTCTAAAAAAGATGGGGAGTACAGCAGCCATTACAGTGGTAGCAAATGCTGAATTTGCCCAGTCATAGAGACACCAGGCATTTATTTTTTTTGTTGATGTCAATTTAAAAATCCTCGCAATTACTGCTATAAGAATTCACTTATTGTATTATAAGAAAGAGAACAAATTATGTTAAAGATACTGAAAATTTTATTAAGGATAAAGTGATTTTTTTCAGGATTGATTTAATGTATGTTTATATAGCTCCATAAGACTATTTAAAATGTGGTACATCATTTGCCTAATTTATGAATATAATGAGGAAATTTTTTATAGAAAGTTTCTAATTATATAAAAAATATATAATTATGAGGGCTTCAGGAATATGGTGGAAATAAAAATATATTTCAAAATGAAATTGTCTTAATAAAATGTATTACATTACTTATAAAAATTTTTTGAAAACTGGAAAAACCATAGATGATTATTTTCAATGGTTGAAAATCAACTGGCCCCTCTATGAAAAATGGGGTGCATATGATGTAAAATTATGGTATGGGAAAGATAACAGGATATTCTGCAGGTTTAAAGTTGATAATATTGATCAATGGATAAAAATGATAAATAGTCAAGAGGCGGAAGATTTAATATTTGCTCTCAATTCTATTATTAAATCCGATCACTTCTCAGTGAGAATATCATTTGATAAAAATTCTCAGCAGAAAAGAGGTAATGGTAATCTATCAAAGTATAAAAATGCGTGTTTGAGTCTATATAAAAGAGTGAGTAAATGATCAAACAAAAAGATAAAAATTTTAAAATCAGTAATTTACTGGGATATTTATTTTCTCGTCCTTTGAAGAATCATGATTTCGAGAGAATTCGTAGACGGATATTGAATAAAGGAATATCAATTGGAGCTCTTTTGGCAGTATTTCTTGTACCTATCTTTGGTATTCTTGATTATATTTATAAAACTGAACATTTCTTTACGTTTTTCTATATAAGAATTTTTGTTACATTTTTCTCTATATTTATATATTTCTTAATAAAAACTTCCTTTGGTCGCCGGTTTTCTTATCAACTAGGAGCAGTACTCACCTTTATTGTCAGCTCCTCCATCTCTCTTATGTGTATTTTTTCCGAAGGCCCTGCTGATCCATATTATGCAGGTATTAATCTTCCGCTTCTTGGATTTGGACTACTACTGCCACTTACCTTAGGTGAGGGGATTGTAGTTTTCATCATCTGTTGGTTGGCTTATTTTCTGCCTAATTATCTAATCATGGAGGAATCAGAACTAGCAATTTTTATTAATAATAACTTTTTTATGATTTCCACAATTATAATCGCTATAGCTGGCTCTCAGTTCAACATATTTTATCGTAGAAAAACCTGGTTTATAAACAAAAGACTTCAATCAGCTCATAAGAAATTAAAAAAATATACACAAGTACTTGAAAAGCAGGTTAAGGAACGAACCAAACAACTTATTCATTCTGAACGTTTGGCAGTTGTGGGACAACTTTCTGGTGGTATAGCGCATGATTTTAATAATATACTAACAACAATTCTTGGTACCTGTGAATTGGCCTTGAATAGAGCATACCTTGATGATTCAATACGTGATAATTTTAATACTATTTATAAAGTTGGAAAAGGAGCTGCTGACCTTGTAAAACAGCTGCTTTCATTTAGCAGAAAGCAAATACTACAACCACAGTTAGTTAATCTTAATACTATTATTGAAGACTCTGAAACCATGATCACCACTCTTATCGAGGAAGGAATTAAACTCAACTTAAACTGCACAGCAAAATTTGATTGTATTCTAGGTGATCCCATTCAGATAGAACAAATTATTTTAAATCTGATAGTTAATGCGAGAGATGCAATGCCATATGGTGGAACATTGACAATTAGTACTACTAATGTATCTTTATCTGAGTTTTCCTGTAAGTCTACTAATCTTTCACTTGATCCAGGAGATTATATTCAAATGATTGTAGCAGATACAGGTAAAGGTATGACTGAGAAAGTAAGAAAAAGAATATTTGAACCGTTTTTCACTACAAAAGAGAGAGAAAGAGGTACGGGACTTGGTTTAGCATCTGTATACGGTATTCTAAAACAGAGTAATGGTGATATTATAGTTAACAGTAAAAAAAATGAGGGGAGTGAATTTATTTTATATTTTCCATTAATGCAGATTGAGAATGAGGAAGAGGAAGATATATCTTTAATCATAAAAGTACCTCAAGGTAATGAAACAATTCTACTGGTTGAGGATGAAAGATCAGTACGAAACCTGACTGCTAAAATGCTTGAAAACCAGGGATATAAAGTAATACAGGCTGAAGAAGGTATGAGTGCTCTTACACTTTTTAAAAAAAATAAGGATAAGATAGATTTACTGATTACGGATGTAATAATGCCCTATCTCAATGGTATTGAATTGGTAGAAAAAGTTAAAGCTGATCGACCTCAAATAAAGATTCTTTTGATATCAGGACATATAGATCCAATATTGAAGAAGCACAATTTAAAGAGTCAGGGCTATCCTTTTCTGCAAAAACCGTATACCATGGAATCTCTTGGAAATAAGGTACGCCAGGTTATCGAAAAATAAAAGTTTATATTGACATAAAATTAACCATTTTTTTATTTTTCATCTGTTTTGTTATTCCTTTTTACTATATAATTAAATCCTATAAGTTTCTATTAATCAAATATTTAATAATTATATTTTATATAATATATTGAAAATGGTATATAGTTTGCAATAAAAAATATGATTATGGTTTATTGAAATTATTTATGAAAATTTTTTAAGATGGAGAATGATGAAACCAAATGAATTCAATCCAGACAGATTTTGATAATTTCAAACAATTACTTAAAGAAATTAATTCAGCAAATAACTTGACTGAATATAAAAGTGATTTTTTCAACCTGATAAACAAAATAGCTGAAAAAATAAATTCCTCTTCTAATAAAGAATATTTGAAAGAAGAGTTTTTTAACATTTGCTCTGCAATAGACTGCAGTCTTATGCATGACCGCACTCGTAAGAAACCTTGTGGATATGCGGGGGATTACCTTTTAATAGATTGGATATATACTAAAAAAATGTCTGACAACGGAGTGGGTAAATTGTTTGATGAACTTTTTCATTCCTATGAAGCAGCTGTTTCAGTTCGAAACCGAAAGGAATATTTTAAAAAAAAATGTCAGGAGTTATCTCAGGAGTCAGATAAAAAGATACAAATACTTGATCTTGGTTGTGGATCCTGTCGGGATGTAAAGGAAATATATCAAAGTTTAAAAAATGGTCATAGGATTCACTTTCATTGTGTTGATAGTGATCCCCGGGCAATTGAATATGCAAAGAAAATATTGGATGGAAAAATTATCCATTATAATATTGATATAAATGTTGCCAATGCATTTCGATTAAAGACTAACAGAAAATATGATCTGATATGGTCAGCAGGTTTGTTCGATTATCTGGAAAAAAGGATTGCAGTATTACTTCTTAAAAAGATATGGAGATATCTTAAGAAAAATGGAAGAATAATATTTGGTAATTTCAGTCCCATAAATCCAACCCGTAATGGTATGGAACTAGTAGGAAAATGGCATTTAATACATCGTACTGCTTCTGAACTAGTTGAAATCTGTCGAGAAACGGATCTTCCGGTTTCTGAAATTGAAATTGAAAGTGAAACCAGTGGTATCAATTTATTTTGTATATTAAAGAAATAATTTTGAAGGTTGTGTCTATACATTCCATAAGTGATTATTAAAATATTTCTCTGTTATGCAAAATATAGTGACTAAAATCAAAATATTAACACTAAGTCAAGTTTTATTTTTTTTGAGGTCACTCTGCAAATACTTAATTAATATTGACTTTTTTATCAACATTTTGTATATTCATAAATCATTGAAATAATAATGGGGACGATTTGGCTTCGACGGGGACAGAATGGCTTGTGAATGCGTGTCCAGGTTCCTGGATCCTGGTAAATCCTCTGGGAATAAAATAATTGACAACTATAATTATGCATTGGCTGCTTAAATAATAAGCAGTCCGCTCCTTAGTTTTTTTCACCTGTCGAGAAGCTTATGGAGCGTCGTAATGGCAGGTTAGTCAGCATTTATGCCTGATATATGTTGATGAAATTAATCAGGCTATTCCATTAATATCTTGTTTGTCGGAGTTTAATGGAGAATTGAAAAGACAAACTAAACACGTAGTATTCCAAGTTTGTCTGTTTTCGGACGTGGGTTCGATTCCCACCGTCTCCACAAAATATTATCAGGGGGAAAGAGTGAGGTTTCCCCCCTTTTTTATTTTCTGATATTGGAAAAAAATGATAAGAATTCCAGAAATATTTATTTATAAATGATTGAAATTGAGGAGGAGATTGTGAAGGATACTCGTGATCGCTGGCAGAGTCGAACCTCGTTTATTATGGCAGCAGTTGGTTCGGCTGTGGGATTGGGAAATGTTTGGAGGTTTCCTTATGTTGCTTATCAGAGTGGTGGAGGGGCATTCCTTATTCCATACTTTATAGCTCTCTTTTCAGCGGGTATTCCCATGCTCATTCTTGAAATGGGATTAGGCCAGCGATTACAGAGAGGAGCACCATTGGCATTTGGTTCTATTCGGAAAGGATTGCAATGGTTTGGCTGGTGGGCTGCGGGTTTGAGTGCTGGAATCGTGATTTACTATTCCACAGTTCTTTCCTGGTCCTGGGTTTACCTCTGGCATTCTTTTAAAGTTTCCTGGGGAAATGAAGCTGAACAATTTTTTATTCAGAATGTACTTCAGCGTTCGAGCGGACCAGGTGATGTAGGTATTCCGATATGGTATCTGGTCTTAGGAATGGCTTTGACCTGGGTTGCAATCTATTTGATACTGCGAAGAGGAGTTCGGAATGTGAGTAAGGTGGTTCTGGTTACGGTTCCCTTGCCTATTCTTCTCATTGTGATTCTTTTGATTAGAGGGCTTACCCTGCCTGGTGCAATTGAGGGAATACGTTACTACTTGACTCCGGATTTTTCCAAGCTGGCAGATCCATCCATCTGGCTTCGCGCCTATGGTCAGATTTTCTTTACTCTTAGCTTAGCCTCTGGTGTAATGATCGGTTATGGATCTTACCTGGGTAAGAAGGCTGAAATTACCAACAGTGCCTTGATTACCGGCCTGGCCAATTGCGGAACTAGTTTTCTCGCAGGATTTGCTGTGTTTTCTATGCTAGGTTATCTGGCCCAAGTTCAGGGGCTTCCAGTACCAGAAGTTACTCAAAGTGGAACTGGACTTGCATTTGTCACCTATCCGACTGCAATTACTACCCTTCCTGCTTTAAACGGTTTGTTTGGAGTTATTTTCTTTATAACCCTTCTTACCTTAGGTATTGATTCGGCTTTTGCTCTTCAGGAAGCTTTCACCACAGGTATTCATGACAAATGGAAAGTACCTTCAGAAAAACTGGCCAGAGGATTTATCCTTATAGCTTTCCCCATATCTCTCATTTTTACTACCCATAGTGGATTCTACTGGTTTGATATTGTAGATAAATGGATCTGTGATTTTGGTCTTGTAGTAGCTGGGATGATGCAGTGTTTAGCTGTAGGCTATCTTTATCAGGTGCAGGATTTTCGGGCTTATCTCAACAGTATTTCGGAAGTAAAATTAGGTAACTGGTGGGTAATTACCCTGAGATATATTACTCCAGTGATACTTATGATAATTCTTATTATTAATCTTCGTTCTGAAATAATAGAGACATACAACAAATATCCTAGATGGGCATCTCTTATTGGTGGCTGGGGAACCCTGGCTTTCTTTTTTGTACTTGGATTCTTTTTATGGCGAAGTAGAGGTAAAGATCATCATTAGTATTTTTAGGATCTAATAAACTGTTCTAAATTATAGTTCAATATTTAAGGAGTTTGTTATGCCTTTCTCAGCGTGGGTAATGCTGGCGTTTGGATGTGTGGTTCTTTACGGAGGACTTGGTTACTGTATCTATATCGCCCGGCGAAATTCCCCCCAAAAAAAATAGTAATCAAATAGACAATATTAATGACGAGTTGAAATGAAATTACATATAAATCTGAGCCATTCATGGTTCGACTTCGCTCACCATGAAGACTGCTGGGCATCAGCCTGGGCCCTTTGACAAGCTCAGGACAAGCTTAGTCGCAGGCTTTATTGGAAGGGGATTGGGCAAATCGTGGAAAAGGATGGCAGTAATCTTTGGCAAGCTTGACTATTGTAAGTTCATTTGGCAGCGGGAATATGAACCAGTCAAAACAGTAGCAGTCAGTGCGGCCAGCGATTTAAATGCACCGGACTGAGTAGTAGGATTTATACTGACTCTCTATCAAGGGAATACAAAATGTATCAATAAAAAAGGAACAACTCTATGGCAAAGGAACGAGGAAGATTAGGCCGTCCTGGATTCAAAAAAGCAATAACTTTCATGTTCACTCCTACTTAAATTAGACCTGATGGTATCCTGGAAGCTGTGGGATGGATTATTTATGCAGTCATTTTTTTAGGTAAGACGTTCAACTAACCTGACGGATTCCTGATAAAAAATTTCAGGAATGACTTCCCTTTACCCTTTATCATAAAAAGGAGGTACTTGTATGGCTCGAGAAAGATGGGACAGGAGATCAGCTTTTATAATGGCCGCAATAGGTTCGGCTATCGGTCTCGGAAATGTATGGAGATTTCCTTACATGGCATACGCCAACGGAGGGGGGGCATTTTTTATTCCCTACCTGATTGCACTAATTACTACGGGCATTCCTTTAGTTGCACTTGAATTCTATCTCGGAAACCGTTACCAGAAAGGACCGACAGAGGCGTATGATTTTGCTCATAAAAATACAAATTATATTGGATGGTTTGCAATCGGGACAACCATAATGATCACTATTTACTATGCGGTGATCATGGCATGGGCAGTAAATTACCTGTTTCATTCGATAGGGGTAAAATGGGTAGGCAACGAAAGTGATTTCTTCTACAACAAAATACTTGGTATTTCGGGGGGAATCGGGACACTGGGGGGCATTCAACTGCCACTGGTGATTGCCAATCTTTTAACCTGGTTAGTAATCTTCCTGATTATTTTCAAGGGTATAAAAGTCGTTGGTAAAGTCGTGAACTGGACTGTTGGACTACCCTGGGCGTTGTTACTGATACTCATTATTCGTGGTATTACCTTGAAAGGAGCTGGTGCTGGACTGGATTTCTACCTCAAACCCGATTTTTCCCAACTATTAAACCCTAATGTTTGGCTTGGGGCCTACGGCCAGATATTTTTTACACTTTCACTCGGATTCGGTGTCATGATTGCTTATGCTTCTTATTTACCTAAGAAATCAGATATCAACACAAATGCATGGCTGGTCTCATTTGCAAATTGTGCTACTTCTTATTTTGCCGGGTTTGCTGTTTTTTCTGTATTAGGATATCTTGCATTTCAGACTAATCAACCAATAAATGAAGTGGTAGATGCTGGTCCGGGTTTAGCTTTTGTTGTATATCCAACTGCAATTGGAACATTACCAGGTGGTATTATTACACAATCTCTTTTCGGAATAATGTTCTTCTTAATGTTGTTTACGCTGGGTATTGATTCTGCTTTCTCATTCGTAGAAACATTTGTGACAGGATTAAGGGATTCATTCAAGATTAACAGAGAAAAAGCTTCTTTCTGGGTTTGTCTGGTTGGATTTTTAGCTGGTCTATTGTACACATCAAAAGCCGGATATTACTGGTTAGATGTTGTCGACCATTGGATGAACTGGGGCCTGGTAATCGTCGGGTTATTAGAGGCAATTCTCATCGGCTGGTTCTTTGATGTCCGGAAAGTAGCAATCGATATTGATTCCACTTCGAAAATAAAGTTTGGAAAACTATGGATCATTTCTGTAAAATACATTACACCAATTGTTTTACTAATAACTATCATAATGAGTGTTGTAAAAGAGATTAACTCTCCGTACGAGAGCTATCCTATCTGGTCACTGATGGTCGGTGGTTGGTTCTTGTTGATAAGTTTGATGTATTTCGCAATAGCAATACAAAATAAGAACAATTTCCGTTCAATGAAAAATAAACTCCTCAGGTTTTTGGGCTGGTTTATTTCTTATGTTGGATTTGTCTTGTCGTTCTACCAATTCTACAATTCCTCAGGCAAATTAGTACCTGTCGTTACTCTTGTGGCATCAATTGTTATTGCGTTTTTTACCTTTGTTTTTGGTAAGGACAAAAAAGAAAGAATTGAAAAAGTGAGTTAGGAGTTTTATTATGAGCGCATTGGCAACTGTAATGGGAGTCGTTATTTTTGTTGTTCTTTTTGGCGGTGTTTTTTTGGGGTTAATTAAACTAAAAAAATAAGTTGTTTTCCGTCCCGCAGAGGCTCTGCCTCTGAGACAAAGCACATAAAACGATGACAAGGAGAAAGCATCAAACACTCGAAAATCCCCTGGTTCCCAAACTCCAGTTTGGGAACCAAAATTTCAAAAGAAACACTGTTTTTTTTACAACAGAATATCTGGGTCCTAGTCTTTGACTTAGAACCCATATGACAGAAATGAATAAAGTAAAAGTACATCTTAGTTGATTAAAAAAAATAGGACTGTCCAAAATGCTCATTTAGATAAAAGTGAAATATTTCGAATAGTATCCTCATTTATTAAAAAATTAATATTTGGAACACCCCGAGCATTTAATACCTTCGACAGCGTTGAAACACAAAGTAGAAAGTATATTAAGAAAACAAATTTATGTTGCTAAATAATAATAAGTATTTAAAAATTGCAATTTATATTATTTTAATAGGAGTACTAAGAAAAAGTGTATTATCTCAATCGTCTCCATGTATATTAGAATTCCCCGAAGGAATAAGACATATAAGAAAAAAATCTGAAATATTAACTGTATTCAAAAATATTGATGGAAAATATAAAGTAGATAATGTAATTGATCTAAATGAATACAAAAACATAATTGTTGAATTTACAAGTAAACCACTTTGCTTGAAAAAAAGTAAGAATGCTTTATATAAATCTATTATTAAAAATGAACATAATATCTTTAAAAACCGGCTCAAAAAATTTGTAAACTCTCCAAGTGTTTTAAGAAAAAATTTTACATACTCAAAGGAATATGAAATAACACATGAGTACTATAAAGTTTTCAATGGTGTAGCCATGAAATGCAAACGAGGTCTGGTTAATACTATAAAAAACATGCCAATGGTGAAACAAGTTTATGATGAAATAACTTATAAAACTACTTTAATGAATAGTGTTTCTCAAATAAAAGCTGATAAAGTGCATCAAAATTTGGGATTTACAGGCAAAAATGTAGTTATGGGAATAATTGATACTGGTATTGATTATTTGCATCCGGCTCTGGGAGGTAATATAGGAGTAGGATATAAAGTGAGAGGCGGTTATGATTTTATTAATGATGATAGTGATCCTATGGATGATTATGGGCATGGTACACATGTAGCTGGTATTATTGCTGCAAAATTAGATTCAGTCTTCGGTGTTGCACCTGATGCAACCTTACTCGCGGTCAAGGTACTTGATTCAAATGGAATTGGAATAACCTCTGATATAATCAGTGGTATAGAGTATTGTTATGATCCTGATAACAATCCAGATACAAATGATGGTGTAGATATAATAAATATGAGTTTTGGAGGTTTTACACAATATCCTAATCCTATAGATTCAGTAGTAAATTATATTAGTAAAGCCGGCATACTTTCAGTTGTTGCAGCAGGTAATGATCATGAATATGCATCAATAAATTCACCAGGTACAGCACAAGAAGCCTTAACTGTAGGAGCCTGTGATTCTACTTTTGAATTGGCATCTTTTAGTTCAAAAGGACCTGATCCTATATATGATTATTTAAAACCGGAAGTGGTTGCACCAGGTGTTGATATTTACTCAACAGTGCTTAATGGAGACTTTGAAAAACATTCAGGAACTTCAATGGCTGCTCCACATGTTGCTGGTATTGCTGCATTGATAAAAGAAAAATATTCTGAAATATCACCTCAAGATCTGAAAAGTTTGATTGTTAATAATACTCAAAAAATAGAGAACAAAGATGTATACAATATTGGGAATGGTTGTGTAGATGCATTGAAAGCTATTGAGGATTCATTGATAATTAATCCTGGAACTATTTCTTTTGGTTTAGCTGATTGCAGATTAGGTGAATGGAGGGATACTGCTTATTTTGTGATTAAAAACAGATTTAATTTTACACAAAATATTAATTTAAGTATCTTAGATATTCCTCACAATCTAATTACCCTTAATTTTAGTGAACAAAGTTTTTATTTGAAACCATTCAGAGAAAGAAAAATTAATATAGAAATCATAGTTCCAGGCTCTGTCCCGGTAAAAGATGCTGCACCCTTTACTTATTCTGGAAAAATTTTATGTGTATCAAATACTGATTCTACTATAATACCTTTTGGATTTCTTAAATCTTCTGTATTAGAAATACATTTTGATAAAGAACCTTATTTTTCAACTTTAATAAACAAATATACTGAGGAACATTTTTCTTGGGACAAATTTAGTGGAAAAGAACTAAGGATAAAATTATCTAATGGTAATTATAGTTTTGTTTGTTATATGATGGAAAATGATTCTTCAAAAAAATATATTGTGGGTAAAGACAATTTACTTGTTGATGGATACAATGAATACTCCATAACCTATAAAGATGCGAAATTTAAAGTTAAAAATAATGTTTATGATTTTAATGATAATTTATTAAATAATAAACATTTGTGGAGCAATTTATCATATAAAAATTTAGTTGGTTTTTTTGGTGGTGCAGATTTCATTTCTGCATTAGATACAAACTATAATTATTCAAGTATGTTTAGATATGATAAAAATGATGTTTTAATAGGAATGGTTCATGAAACTAGAGGCATAGATAATCAATTAGATTTAATAATTCCTAGTGGCTCAGAAAACTTATTCCCTTATAGTGTAGAATTTAAATTTCCACATGAAAATGATTTTCAGGAAAATTGGTGCGGAATATGGATTAACAGTTCATATGTTGGTTCATGGACACCTTTTACAGGAAAAACAAACTATAAAAAAATATATTTAAATAAAAATTATAATATGCATGACAGCAATAATGGCAAGTCTTTTCAACTTATGATGGAACAAATTAAAGATACAACCTTAAATATTCTGTGGTATAAAAATGAAAGAATTTACTATGGTCCCAAAA
>CAYUAG010000065.1:0-21407 GCA_964442615.1 uncultured bacterium | reverse complement strand
TTTTAAATATATTAATTAAAAACAATAAGCTATCCGGTAAATAGACAATATGGGATTAGTGTGATTTATTTGTATACAAACATAAAAGCTGTAATTTTTAGGGTAGGTCTGAATAACTTTCAATTTGATTTTCTCTTACTGAAGGGACAAATACTGAATTATTATCACGGTTTATAGATTTTGTCAGATGGTTGAGAATAAACTAGTGGTTCTAACTAAGGTGTTAGATTTTCTCTGAATTAAGATAGGATTTGGGTTATGTTCAATGTTTCAGAGGAAAATATAAATTTAATTGTTATTAGAATTGAAAAAAATGATTATCTTTCATATATTGAAGGTATTGGTTTGAGTAAAAAGGAGGAAAAATTATTTTTTTAATGATAAAAAAGAAAATACTATGAGAAATGTCAACACCTTAAGTTGTGCCTTTATTTCCACCTATCCACCTCGGGAATGCGGGATTGGTACCTTCACATATGACTTAGTACAAAATTTAAAGAAATTATCGGAGTTTGGTGTCCTGAGTGAAGATCATCTGCAGGTGATTGCAATAAATAATGTTCCTGAGGGGTATGACTTTCCTATGGAAGTGAATTTTATAATTCGAGAGCAGTATAAAAGCGACTATCGGGAGGCAGCGGAATTTTTAAATCAATCAGCTGTGGATGTAGTAAATCTGCAGCATGAATATGGAATTTTCGGTGGTGATGACGGCAGCCATATTGTATACCTACTTAGTAATCTGAAAAAACCTATAGTAACAACCTTACACACGGTTCTGGATAAGCCTACCCCAGGTCAGAAAAAAAATCTGGAGGCCATTGTTTCCCTATCAACCTTGGTTGTGGTTTTAACTGACAAGGCTATCGAGATTCTTACCCAAGTGTATGGTTTTTCTAAGGAAAAGATGGTGATGATTCCTCATGGAGCACCGGATGTCCCCTTTCTGGATACCTCCTATTACAAAGATAAATTTCAAGCAGAGGACCGCCAGGTCCTCATGACCTTTGGCCTCTTGAATCCGAATAAAGGTATCGAATATATGATAAATGCTTTACCTCCTATTGTAAAAAAACATCCTGATGTTCTCTATATTATTCTGGGTGCAACCCACCCTAATGTAAAAAGGGAACATGGAGAGAAATACCGTATTTTCCTGAAATGCCGGGTTAATGAGCTCGGTTTAGGCAATAATGTTATTTTTCATAATCGGTTTGTCTCCTTGGAAACTTTGATTCAGTTTTTAGTGGCTACAGATATCTACATTACACCCTATTTGACCCGAGAGCAGATTTCTTCAGGTACATTGGCTTATGCTCTAACCTGTGGTAAAGCCATTATCTCCACACCATACTGGTATGCTGAGGAACTTTTGAAAGACGATCGCGGTATATTGGTACCTTTTAAGAATAGTGAGGTGTTAACTGATATGATTGGTGAACTATTGGAAAATGAATCAAAACGCAACCGGCTGCGTAAGAATGCCTACCAGTTTGGACGGCAGATGATCTGGCGTGAAGTGGCCAACCGGTATGATAACGTTTTTGAACAGGCTGTTACCGAACTAGGACGCAAGAAAAGTAGCACGCCAGTATTTCGGAAGGCTGCAGGTCAGCCCGCTCTTCCAGAGATTAAATTAAATCACATGCAGTTGCTTACAGATGATACGGGTATTATGCAACATGCCGTGTATCGTACCCCAAACCGGTTTGATGGATACACTGCTGATGATAATGCCCGGGCTTTAATGATAGCTGCCTTGCATTTTGAAATGTTTCATGAGGAGAATGTCTTAGATTTACTGCATATCTATCTGGCTTTCTTGAATCATTCCTTTCATACTAAGCTTCACCGTTTCAGAAATTTTATGTCCTTCAGTCGAGAATGGCAGGAAGATATTGGATCAGAGGACAGTCACGGCAGAGTATTAAAAAGTTTGGGTTACACTATTCGTACAGCCCATAGTGATGCTATTTTAAGCTTATCGAATCAATTGTTTAAACAAGGTCTGAAAGCAACTCTCCAATTCAGCTCACCCAGGGCATGGGCATACACCATATTGGGATGTCTGTTATATTTGTCACGTTTCAGCGGTGATACTGAAACCAAGAATATTATTGTTGAATTAGGGAAAAGGCTCTCTACTATGTATATCAATAATAATGATAAGAAATGGCACTGGTTTGAGGATATTGTCACCTATTCCAATGCCCGCCTGCCCGAAACCTTGATAGCAGTGGGTAACTATCTGGGTGATGAAAAAATGATAGAACAGGGACTGGAATCTTTACAATGGCTTATCGGTGTACAAACTGCATCTAATAGTGGACACTTATCTTTAATAGGAAATATTGGCTGGTATCGGAAAGGGGGAAAAAAACCGAAGTTTGATCAACAACCAGTGGAAGTCTTATCAATCATGGAAGCCTGTCTTCGTGCATATGAAGTCACAGGAGATGAAGTATGGGAAAAGGAAGTGGACAAGGCTTTTTCCTGGTTTTTGGGAAAGAACGATATTAATGAGTGTCTTTATGACTTCAGAACCGGAGGTTGCTATGATGGACTGCAAAGAGGCGGGGTGAATTTAAATCAGGGAGCAGAATCAACCTTAACCTGGTTGGAAGCCCTACATTTGATGTATCGTTTTGTTCATAAGGGTGAAATCACTACTCCAGAAACTAATAAGAGTAAAAGGATTTAAGGATAGTAAGGAAAGAAAATTCAGGGAGAGTTTATCCTTCCAGTATGTACTTTGAGGTCAGGGATAAAGGTAGAAAAATTTATACATGCTTTCCGTTCCATTTCTGATGGAGTATTAGTTCAAGGTATATTTGCTGATAATAGGTTTCTCTTGAATGGATATAAAATGAAGGAGAGAGGTGAGGAGAAAGTTTTATCCCAGAGGATTATACATTTTCAGATATAAGAGAAACCAGGATGAAAACTATAAAATGATTTATATATATTTTTTACCTTGGAGAAAGAAATGAATGTAACCGATTTCATTGATTCTGAAATATTCAAGTGGATTGTTCTTCCCTTGTTAATTTTTCTAGCCCGGATTTGTGATCAATCTCTAGGAACCATTCGAATTGTATTTATTTCTCGAGGTGATAAATGAATATCCCCATACTGGGATTTATAGAAGTAATTATCTGGGTAATAGCCCTACGTCAGATAATACATAACTTGTCCAATATAGTGGATTATATAGTTTATGCAGGCGGATTTGCCACCGGTAATTTTATTGGAATTCGTTTGGAAGAAAGAATAGCCCTAGGGAAACGGTTAGTGCAGATAATCACTCAGAAAGACGCATCCAAACTGGTAAAATTTTTAACTCGCAAAGGATATGGAGTAACCGATATTCCTGCTGAGGGTAGCAGCGGAAGCGTTAATGTGATCTACCCCATCATTGAGCGCAGTGATCTGGACAGAGTTATACAATTGGTAGAGCGAATCAATCCGGGAGCATTCTACTCAGTACAAAATGTTCTTTCCGTAAAGGAAGGAGTATTTCCTGCCAGAAGGGGAATAATACGGAGAATGTTTCCAAAATCTCCTTGGTTATATAGAAGAATGGATATTTTAAGGAGATTCCGAATGGTCCGAAAAGGTAAGTAATTGTATGATAATTATTCTTTATATTATGGGAGGCTTAATTTTACTGTATGGAGGGAAAGAGGCTCTGGTTAAAGGCAGCAGTGAAATAGCTGTACGATTGGGTGTCTCACACCTTGTAGTAGGACTTACTGTAGTTGCCTTTGGCACCAGTGCGCTAGAGCTGGTTGTAAGTCTTAAGACAGCTGTTGCTGGGACAGGTGACATTTCTCTGGGCAATATTATTGGATCCAATATTTGTAATATAGGTTTGATTTTAGGTTTATCAGCACTTATCAGTCCTTTCCGTGTCCAGCTTCAGACCATTCGTTTTGATGTACCCTTCATGATTGGTGCTACCATTATTTTTTTGTATTTTTTCTTAGGATTAAGTCTAAATCGCCTGGAAGGGGCATTATTATTTATTGGATTTATCATTTTTATTTTTTTAAATCTCGTTTCAATCAGTAAAGAAAAACAAATGGCACCTGTGAAAGATTTCAAGAGTAAACTATTTTTGTCTACTGACAGGATATGGAAAAATTTTCTACAAGTTGGATTAGGGATAGTGTTCTTAATCATGGGAGCACATTTTTTGATTAAGGGAAGTGTGAAAGCAGCATACCGGTTAGGGATCAGTCAGGCCTTTGTGGGTTTGACTATTGTTGCTTTAGGTACTAGTCTACCTGAGCTGGCTACATCAGTCTTGGCTTCCTGGAAAGGGCAGAAGGATATAGCAGTAGGTAATATAATTGGTTCCAACATTTTTAATATTTTATGTGTATCAGGACTTACCTCCCTAATCCATCCCATTCAAGGAAACCAAATTTAAGTTTTGGATCTACTGTTCATGCTGAGAATGAGTATACTCATTCTTCCTTTAATGAGAACAGACTTCACCCTTAAACGCTGGGAAGGAATACTTATGGTGGGTATATACTTTCTTTATATTATTTTACTTATGTTGATGTAATAGGAGTGTAGTACCTTTATGAATGTCAAGTGCATTCCATAAAGAGGATACACTCCTTATTTGAATTTTTTGACTTATTCTGTATTAATGCTTATTTTTTAAAATCAAATAATAGAAAAATTTAGGAGTTAACTATATGTGGATACAGTCAATTAAACTTAGTATCAGTTATTGATTATTTTAGAAAGGAATAATTTATGGATTTTTTATTTATATTTATTTTCATTTTTTTAAATTTTATTCCACTTTTTTCACAAAATAATGAACTTGCTGATTTAGAAAATCCCCATATACAGGGAAGAAACCGTATGGCTCCTCACAGCAGTTTTATTTCTTATAAGAGTGTGAAATCTGCCTTGAAAAATGATAGTTCCCTCAGTCCTTTTTATATCTCTCTTAATGGAATCTGGAAATTTAAGTGGGTTAAAAATCCAGGTGAGAGACCAAAAGATTTTTATAAAAATGATTTTAATGATGATAACTGGGATAATGTTACAGTACCAAGCAACTGGGAGATGCAGGGATTTGGTATGCCCATTTATTTAGATGAGGAATACCCCTTTCCTCCAGATCCACCCCAAATCCCGAAAGATTGGAATCCTGTAGGCTCTTTCCGCAGAGAATTTACCATTCCAAAAACCTGGACAAAACGTAAAGTTTTTATCCATTTTTCCAGTGTGCGATCAGCTTTTTATGTATGGGTCAATGGGAAAAGGGTAGGATTCAGCAAGGGAAGTAAAAATCCAGCCGAATTTGACCTTACTTCTCATATCAAAGAAGGAAGGAATATTTTGGCAGTACAGGTGTTCAGATGGTGTGACGGCAGTTATCTTGAGGGACAGGATACCTGGCGGCTGAGCGGCATTGAAAGAGATGTATATCTTTTTTCTTATCCAAAAGTGTATATCAGAGATTTTAGTGTAAATGCACACCTTGACAGTAATTATGAGAATGGATTATTGGATATGACGATTGATATAAAAAATTCAACAGATAAAAATTATGAAGATTATACAGTCCGTGTTCTTGTAATGGATAATGAACATACTGTTTTAGAGACAGAAAATAAATGTTCTATTGATCGGTCAGGTGAAATACAAGTTTCATTTAATAAAGAAGTAACAAATCCTGAAAAATGGAGTGCAGAAACTCCTTATCTTTATGATTGTGTGATTTGTCTTTTAAACAGTTCAGAAGAGGTGGTTGAGGTTGTAAAAAACAGTATTGGATTTCGCAGCCTGGAAATTAGAAAGGGACAGCTTCTGGTTAATGGGATTCCCATTTACCTTAAGGGAGTGAATAGACATGAATGGCATCCTGTGACCGGTAGATACCTGACCAGGGAAACCATGATTAGGGATATTACCTTGATGAAAATGTTTAATATTAATGCTGTGCGCACAAGCCACTATCCGAATTCCCCGGAATGGTATACACTATGTGATCAGTACGGTTTATATGTAATTGATGAAGCTAATATTGAAACCCATGGAATGAAATTTCATGCCCAAGGATATAAATTAATTAGTGATAATCCCTTATGGGGAAAAGCCTTTATGGACAGAACAGCAAGAATGTATGAACGGGATAAGAATCATCCTTGTATTATTATCTGGTCTTTAGGTAATGAGGCTGGAGATGGAATTAATTTTCAAAAAACATATCAATGGTTAAAAGATAAAGATTCCTCACGTCCGGTTCAGTATGAACCTGCAGGATGGAGAACTCACACAGATATAGTATGCCCTATGTATGCAAATATCTGGTTCCTGGAAAAAAATTATAACAGAGATCCGGACAGACCTTTAATTCTGTGCGAGTATGCCCATGCTATGGGAAACAGTGTTGGTAATCTGCAGGATTACTGGAATGTTTTCAGAAAATATAATAATCTCCAGGGAGGATTTATCTGGGATTGGGTGGATCAGACAATCAAGAAGAAAAATCAGAATGGTATTTATTTCTGGGCTTACGGAGGTGATTTTGATGAACCTGAAACTCTGGCAGATTCAAATTTTTGTGCCAATGGACTGGTTCAGGCTGACCGTTCCTTAAAACCCCATATCTGGGAAGTTAAAAAGGTATATCAGAATATTACTATTGAACCAGTTAATGAAGATGAGGGTGTTTTTTCCCTAAGTAATGATTTTGATTTTCTTGATCTTTCCGGCTTTGATATAACCTGGGAAATAACAGGTAATGGTAAAAATATTACCCAGGGTGTACTTCCTCAACATGATATTCCCCCTCATGAAAGTCGTAACCTAAAATTAAATCTTCCGGAGATAAAACAGGAACCGGGAGTTGAGTATTTTATTACCTTTAAAAGTTATACTAAGAAGCCTAGGGGAGTGATTCCAGAAAACCATCTGGTGGCCTGGGATCAGATAAAAATTTTTAGTCAGGAAGAATATAGAGAGAAGGAAATGGGAGTCAACTCTGATGTCAGTATAGCGGATAATAATGAAAATCTTCTTATCCAGGGAGAGGATTTTGTTATTACTTTTAATAAAGAGAAAGGAACCATTGAATCCTGGCAATTTAATGGTACTGAACTGATTATTTCCGGCCCCATACCGAATTTTTGGAGAGCTCCCACAGATAATGATCTTGGTAATGGAATGAAAAAGAGGTGTGGGATGTGGAAAAATGTAGGTGAAAAGAGAAAGATTATCAGTGTACAATCGAATAAGATTGCCCCAGGAGTTGTTAAAATTGAAATAAATTCTATTCTTCCTGCAGGAGATTCACAGTATAACACAGTGTATGAAATATATGGGAATGGTCAGGTATTGGTGACAAATTATTATTTAGCAGGAATGGATAAACTTCCGAAACTGCCCCGTTTTGGTATGCAGATGCAGGTTCCCAAAGAGTTTGATACTCTACAATGGTTTGGGCGAGGTCCTCAAGAAAGCTACCAGGACAGAAAGATCGGAGCAGCGGTGGGAATCTATTCCGGAACAGTATGGGATCAATTTCATGCTTATGTAAGACCCCAGGAAACCGGGAATAAAACTGAGGTTAGATGGATTTCTTTAAGAAGTGATAAAGGAACAGGAATGTTTATTCAGGGATGTCCTCTCTTGAATATAAGTACCTGGCAGTTTGAACCGGGAGCCTTGGATCCTAGAAAACCTGGTGAGGCAAACCGCCACGGTGAAGAGATTAGAAAGGGGAATATCATAACTGTAAATATTGATTTTAAACAGATGGGTGTGGGTGGAGATAACTCCTGGGGTGCAAGAGTTCATTCTGAATATCGGTTAACTGACAATGAATACAGTTACAGTTTCTGGATGCGGCCTTTTAAGGAAAAACTTTTAGATCCAACTGAAATGTATGAAAAATTTGGGAAGTGCCTACCTAGCAGAAAATAGAATTCTGTAAGATATTTTAATTATAAAGTTTTTGTGAATTATTAACATGAAAGAGATTTTTATATTCATCCGGGAGACAGTATTTGATATTTGATATCCTATTTTACAGAAGTATTACCAGTAATCTGTAAAGAGTTTTATAAGATCAATTGAGTTGTGATAGAAAGTTAGTCTTATTTTTATATAGTTATTAGGAGATAATTTTTAACCGAAGTAGAAGAAACCAGGGAGAAGATAATGAATAAACTGAGTAAGTATAGGTTTGGAAAGAGTTTGATATTTTTAATACTATTCTTTTTACTATTTCTTTGCTGTTCCAGAAAGAGGAATATTCAGTATAGAGAGTTTGCAAATATATTGGATATTAATGGTATACCTGAAAGTGCAGAGGACAAATCATGTTATTGTTTTTCAGATCAAGGTTGTTGGATTGGTTTTGGTCTGCCCGGTATAGAGGATACTGCCTATTGGGGAGGATTTACCGGTCCTTACCTAATGGAAGATGGTAAGTGGACAGGTCCCAGTTTGCTGAATGTAAAGATAGAAAATACAAAAACTAAAGAGGAAAATATCCTTACTTGTGCTAACCCTATGGAGATCAATTATTTTCCTGGTTGCCTTTCTCAAAGATTTAGAATAAAGAAATTAGAGATTGAGACTTATTTAATATATATATCCAGCCGTACAGCAGTGGTCAAACTAGGTCTGAATAATTCCGGAGAAGAAACGGAATTTTTACAGCTTAGCTGGCAGGGACATGTGTTTCCAGGAAAGTTTTTTTCCCTAAAACCAAAATCCCAGGGTGTGGTTATGGGACCTTGCCAGGACTCCTCAGCACTTCATATTCAAGTTCCTGAATCTTATCAGGTTACAGTGAGCAGTTCTACTAAAGAATCCTATAAAATAGTATTGACCAGTCCAGACATTATCAAACCTGGCGAAAAAAAGTTTAGATATATTTTTTGTTCCCTTATTTTCAATGAGCAGGAAAAGAAAAAAGAACAGTTTTTAATGGAAAAATTTATAATACATCCGGATAAGTATTTCAGTGAAAATAGAAAAAGATGGAATAGCTATGTAAAGCGAGTGTTAAACCCCTTACAAAAAGTTGATAAAAGTTATAAAGAAATTGCGGTAAAGTCATTGTTAACCCTGATGACCAACTGGAGAAGCAAAGCCGGTGATCTGTATTTTGACGGTCTCTTTCCTTCTTTTTCTCCAGGATATTTCAATGGATTCTGGGCCTGGGATTCCTGGAAGCACTCAGCAGCGTTGGCATCTTTTGCACCTCAGTTGGCTAAAGATCAGATACGAACCATGTTTGCCTATCAGAGAGAGGATGGGATGATACCGGATGTAATCTATAAAGAAAAAAAGAGCAATAATTGGCGCAATACCAAACCACCGCTTGCAGCCTGGGCAGTGTGGAAGATTTATAAAAAGACAGGAGATTTTAATTTTATTCAGGAAATGCTTCCCAAACTTATCAAATACCATAACTGGTGGTACAGTTATAGAGATCATGATGAAAATGGTTTATGTGAATATGGAAGCACAGATGGCACTATTGTGGCAGCTAAATGGGAGAGCGGGATGGATGATGGAGTTCGTTTTGACAACAGCAGTATAGTAAAGAATAAAGAGGGGAGCTGGTCGCTGACCCAGGAATCGGTTGACTTGAATAGTTATCTTTATGCTGAGAAAATGATTATTGCCCGTTTTATGAACCTCAGGGGGGATCAATTAGAAGCTGAATCATGGTTTCAACAAGCAAACCTACTCAAGGAGAAGATAAGAGAGTATATGTTTGATGCAGAGACTGGTTTTTTTTACGATATCAATCTAAAAGATAGATCATTACTTAAAGTTCAAGGATCTGAGGGATGGATTCCTCTTTGGGCAGGAGTGGCAACTCAAAAACAGGCTAAACAGGTGTTGCAGGTGATGACAGATACAAGTAAATTTGCTACCAATATTCCTCTACCCACAGTATCGGCAGATAATCCTGAGTTTATGAAAGGGTACTGGAGAGGACCTGTATGGCTTGATCAAGTCTATTTTGGTATAAGAGGGCTTGACTGGTATGGATATACAAAGGAATCAGATAAGCTAAGAAGACAAATATTTAACCGCTTACAGGGGCTAAAAGACAATTTTCTACCGATTTATGAGAATTATGATCCTATAAACGGCAGAGGATTGAGAGCAGCACATTTTAGCTGGTCTGCAGCGCACCTGCTGCTGATGTTGTGGGGGGAGTGAACTCTCTTTTTATTCCCCCTTGTCAGGTGGAACCTGATTCTGTATTTTTCTTAAGCAAAGAAAATCCTCCTAGTAATGGGGATTTAGGAAGTTATTCTAGTATTTTATAGAGTTTCATCTCAACTAGCAGAATTTTTATTGCTCAATGATTTAATTTTTGTACATTTGAAAATTTGCTTGCCATAGTTCTATGAAAGTAGTATATTTATTAAAAATTTTTAATTTTCAAGATTAATTTTCTACTTTTAAGAAAAGGAGTTTGTCTTATTACATTTGGTAGGATTTTGTAAAGTCGTAAATAGTGATAAGTTGTCCACCCTTGTAGTAAAACAATTATGAAAGAAACCTATTTTACAGCCCAAAATATAAAAGTTGTAACAAAAAAAATTATTAAAGATATTTCAAAATTTCAGAGAAATATTAAGATTCCATATATTCCTGAAAAATCTGCCTTATTGATTCTTGATATGCAAAATTTTTTTCTTAATCAGCATTCTCATGCATTCATACCATCTGCTTCTGCAATAGTAGTGAATATTAACAGATTGCTTAGTGTTTACCGCAGATACAATCTTAATGTTATGTTTACTCGTCACATTAATACTAATAAAGATGCAAAAATGATGAAAAAATGGTGGGAAAGCTTTATCAATCCTGAAGATAAAGAAAGTGAAATAATTGATTCATTAAATAGTGCTGAAAGTAAAATAATTACCAAGACTCAATATGATGCTTTTTATAAAACAGAACTTGAACACTATCTTATTAATAATAATATTGAGCAATTAGTAGTAACCGGATTAATGACCCATCTTTGTTGTGAAACAACCATCAGATCTGCATTTGTAAGAGGATTTACTGTTTTTTTTCCAGTGGATGGAACTGCAACCTATAATATGGACTTCCATAAATCTTCCTGTATTAATTTATCCCATGGATTTGCTGTTTGTACTTTTTGTGAAAGTTTATGGAAAAAAATATGAAATATATTGAAAAAGCTGCAATTATTGGTGCAGGTCCAGCAGGAATAGCGGCTGCATTACAGTTTACCCGATATGGGATAAAATTTAGAATTTTTGAAAAAAAGTGCGTTGGCGGACTTTTGTCTAATGCAAATTTAATCGAAAACTATCCTGGATTCCCCAAAGATCTTTCCGGAACAAATCTGGTAAAATATTTTAAGCAGCAATTATATAGAAGGGGAATACAAATTGATAAATGTGAAATCAAAGAGGTTGACTATGATATTAAAAATAAATATTTTATACTCACATCAGATCATTCAATATTTCATACTCATTTTTTAATTGTTGCCTCAGGAACTAAATCCAAAATATTACCCATTCTGTCACCTAGTCTAAAGAAATCGAAATATATACTTAATGAAATAGATTTTTTGAAAAATAGTAAAAGGAAAAAAATTGCTGTTATCGGCGCTGGTGATGCGGCTTTTGATTATTCCTTGAACCTCTCAAAAAGGAAAAATAAAATTATGATTTTCAACCGGAGTGATTCATACAAATGTCTGAAACTATTATACAACCGGATTAAAAAAACATCACGGATCTCTTATTTTAAGAATTTCCATTTACAACAAATTGAAGAAAACCAATCCGGTCTTACATTAACATTCACCCATCATGAGCTTTTGAGGACATATTATGTTGATTTTCTTTTAATTGCAATTGGTAGAGAACCAGCTCTTGACTTTATTTCAAAAAAATTTATATTAAAGAAAAATTTATTAGTAAAGGAAGGAATTCTCCATTTTGCTGGTGATGTAGGTAATGGTTTATACAGACAGACTGCTATAGCTGTGGGAGAGGGTGTTAAAGCTGCTATGATTATTTCTGATAAATTAAAGGAGAACAATGAAAATTTTATCAACAGCTGGTAGAGATGATATTGCTAAGGTTTATGTTGCCAAAACAAGTGAGAATCAGATTGTAGAATTTGTGGAATCAGTTCAACCACCTATTCCCAGAGATGACAAGTGGGTTTTAATTGTCTCCACTCTCTATGGCTGTCCAGTAAAATGCAGTATTTGTGATGCTGGGGGTGATTATAGAGGAAAAATATCCTATAGTGATATTTTATCCCAGATTGATTATCTGGTAACACATAGATATCCTGAGAGAAGAATACCTGTTAAAAAATTTAAAATTCAATTTGCCCGCATGGGAGAACCGGCTTTTAATTATGATGTTATTAAAGTTTTAAGGGACCTTCCAGAAATATATGATGCTCCAGGACTTATTCCCTGCATTTCAACCGTAGCTCCAACTGGTTGTGACAGGTTCTTCCATGATTTACTTACCTTAAAAAAAGATCTTTATCTTAAAAAATTTCAACTCCAATTCTCCATTCATTCCACTGATACAGCTATTCGGGATAAAATTATCCCAGTAGCAAAATGGGATTTTCAAGAAATTTCAGAATATGGAAAAAAATTTTATGAGGAAGGAGGGAAAAAGATTACCTTAAATTTTGCCTTTGCCAACCATATACCTGTTGACACAGAAAAAATTTATACATTTTTTCCAGCAAAGTACTTTTTCATTAAGATTACACCGGTAAATCCAACCAAAACTGCTTTTGAAAATAAGATTGATCTGAAATTTCCTTTTAAAAAGGCTGAAAAATGTATACATGATCTGAGAAGGCATGATTATGAGACAACTTTAAGTATTGGAGAGTTGGAAGAGAATAGAATTGGCAGTAACTGCGGTATGTATGCTTATAAATTTAGTGAAGATGATGACTTGCCTTTTGAGAGTTATGATTATAAACTTAAAGTTTGTCAGGAATAGGCTCTACTTTTAAAGGTAATGATACATGTTTCATGAAAAAAATAATTCAAAGTAAATCCCAATTAACAGATAAAGAAGAAGTTAATTTATAATCAATTATTATTTTGAAATTATTTTTTTATAACCTAAAGATTGCTTGATTGCTAATTGGGGGTAAATTTAAGAATATTTAATAATCGTAGAGTACGTTGAGAACATAGAGAAAAAAGAATTAATTATCATGCATGAAACCAAATCTCTGAGAAAATAATTGGAGCAGTCATAAAAAGTACATTGAATACCTGGTTCTGAACTAATAGAATCTATTAATAAAGATGCATTGTGTTATGAATTATATTTAGGAAGAATACAATATATCGAGTTATCAATAATATGAAAGAATAACTTTAAATAACTCTGCTAATCCAGTGTTTCTAGGTTAATAAGGATTTTTATAATAGTAGGATTGATTAATTTTTAACACTATACTTTAAAAATAAAGGAGTTAATAATGATCAAAAGAATAGGAATTTTTGTAATGGTTTTATTTTATAGTTTCATTTCAGCACAAACACTAACCAAACAATTTCAGCAAACAAGGTATGATTTTAAAGATTTATGTATGGTAGATGCTAGTACAGGTTGGGTAGTGGGAGGGGTTCATTGGGATCAGGATGAAAAGCAATACAAAGCTACAATTTTAAAAACCATTAACGGTGGTATTGACTGGACTGTCCAATCAGTTGATATTTATGAAAATTTATGGGATGTTCATTTTATTGATATTGAAAAGGGCTGGGCTGTAGGTGATTCTGGTGCCATTGTTCATACAACCAATGGTGGAGATACCTGGATCAGACAAGATATAGGTACCAGTCTTTTAATTAAATCGGTGTATTTTACTGATGCTTTACATGGCTGGGCAGTAGCAAATGAAACTATTCATTTCGATCCATTTGATGATCCTGATGGTTGGCAGGGGAGAATCTTTCATACTGATGATGGAGGACAGAATTGGATAGAACAGGTTTTACCGGGAGATGCTGGTTTAATTCATTGTATTTACTTTCAAGATAACCTCAAAGGTTGGGCAGTAGGTATACGAAATGATAATATTGATTTTTTTATGGATAATCGAGGAGCTCTGTATTATACTGAAGATGGGGGTGAGAACTGGGTAGAAAAATATGCCCCGGATATAGATATAGTGTTTACCCATATTAATTTTATTACTGAAGAGCGGGGGTGGGCAGTTGGATTTGCCGGAAATTCAGGTGAAACTGGAGGATCCGTATTTAAAACCACAGATGGTGGAAAAACCTGGCAGCGTATTTCTCAAAATCATACCCTTTGGAAAGTTGAATTTATTGATTCTTTAAAAGGGTATGCTGTAGGTGCTGCCTATAATTCAGCCTGGGGACCGCCTGTTATTCGTACTATAGATGGAGGCGATTCATGGAATCTAATTAGAATGGAGGAGCATGATGGATTTATAGGACTTTACGGACTGAAAGTATGTAATCATAAAGTTATTGCTATTGGTGACAAAGGATATATTACAACCTCTACAGATCCCTGGGGAGATATGGGTATGTTTAATGATGGAGCGGATTTATTTACCCAGAAATTAGTTAATGACCTGTATGAATTTGAAGATGTGTTTTTTATTAATGAGACAAAAGGGTGGGTTGTGGGAAGAAAAAGTGTTGGCCCTGATGAATGGGCACAAGTCATTTTATACAGTAATGATGGAGGTATTAACTGGACGGAACAGTATAGCTTAGCCACTGATTGGATGAGTGTTTGTACAAGACTCAATGCAATTCAATTTGTAAGTGAAACAAAAGGATGGGCTGTGGGGTATTCAGCAGATCTAGGAACAGGGCGCACAACCGGTATTTTATATACTGAAAACAGCGGACAAACCTGGGTCCAACAAGCTCAGGATATTTCTGAGGGGCAAATTGTAGATGTTTTATTTTTAGATGACCAAAATGGCTGGGCTTTAACAGATGCACGATCCTATCCTGATATGTCGATTCAACTTTTAAAAACCAGCAATGGTGGCACTTCCTGGGAGCTGATCAATACCGGGCGGACAGGAAATATTACTATTGGATATGCTATCAGAACAGGGAAAATTTTTTTTCAGAATGAGAATATAGGTTGGGTATTGGGAGCGCAATGTGACTTGATTAAAACTACTGACGGAGGGGAAAATTGGTCTACTGTAAGTTTACCGGAGGAGTATTATAATACACATTCAATTGCTTTTAGTGATGATAAACTTGGCATTATTTGCGGGGAAACAACTTTTAAAACTTCAGACGGAGGAGACAATTGGATTAAGGAAGATATTTTCGATAGGACAATGACAGATGTTTGTTTTGCAGATTCTACAGAAGGATGGATGGTAGGGGAATGGGGTAATATTTATAAAACCAGTGATCGAGGAAATTCTTGGGATCCGATTGAAAATACTGTCTCCAGTGCTGCTATAAAAGCAGTATCGTTTCCCAATAAAAATATCGGTTGGGCAACAGGACGTGGCGGTACCATAATAAAAATTGATAATACCAGTGATACCAATATTGATCAAGATAATTTTATTCCATTTGATTTTCAATTATTACAGAATTATCCCAATCCTTTTAATCTGGAAACAACCATAGTTTACAGTCTCAACAAATCTGGTCAAGTGGAGTTGACTATTTACAACATCAGAGGTGAAAAGATTCAGACCCTCATTAATGATTTCAGAAGCCAGGGTTCTTACCAGGTCACCTGGGATGGGAGGAATTCTAAAGGGAAAATCGTTTCCTCAGGGATTTATATCTATAAATTAACGCATGTGAAAAAATCAATAAGCAGAAAAATGTTTTTGTTGAAGTAACTGTAGAGTATTAACTCTATTAGATTGATTTGGCTATACCATTTAAACGATGTCAGATTTTGTTTGGTAATCTGTCTACTCAAATTAAAATTTGATTTTTAGTTTCGTAATGTTTATTTTTGTATAAGAGAGAGAATCCGACTTTATTTTCAATAATAGTTTTTCAAACATAATATAGAAATTGATAGCAAATAAATTATTCAGGAGTAATTTGATGGACAAACGAGATTATTACATTGCAATCATTGGTGATCTTGTCAAATCACGTGAATTAAAAAATCGAAAAAATACCCAGAATAATCTAAATAAAGCATTACGAGGCATAAATGGTAGTAGTTTTAGTACAACAATTCAATCTAAGTTTGTTATTACCATTGGAGATGAATTCCAGGATTTAGTATCAAGAGGTTCTCCTCTTCGACATTTTTTAAATCATTACAACTCTCTTTTTGGAGACACCTTTAATACTAGATTTGGAATAGGTTTAGGTGGATTATCTACGAGGTTGAAGTCAGAGGCAATTGGTATGGATGGTCCTTGCTTTCACAATGCCCGATTAGCAGTTCTTCGAGCCAAAAAGGAAAATAAAAATATAATTTTTAATGGTTTTGAGATGGATCTTGCTATAAATGCCTTATTTTAAGTAATAAATGATATTAAAAGAAATTGGAAAAAACGCCAAATAGAAGTTATTTCAAATTACAAAGACTTTGGAGATCAAGTTACTGTTGCTAAAAAGTTAAACATAACAAAGCAATCAGTTAATGATATTTTAAAAGCTTCAAAATATGAATTGTTTGAATTTGGGTGGTCTGGTATTCAACAAATACTATTTTTTAAAATAAACACATATTAGTCAGGCAAAAATGACTGATTTAGAGATAGTCAGGCATTTTATCCTGACTATGTTCATATCAGGCAAAAATACTTTACCTATTTGTCTTTCTGATATATATATGGGAGTGACTGGGCGGAGCTGTGGAAGGAGATGGGTGGGTTTTTTGCTTAATACTCTAAGGACTCCAAAACAAATATATAATTATTAAAGATTTACTTTTTTACATAAAATCCTTGACATTCTCCTGATAATTTACTAAATAAAGGTTAATTACTTTTTTGATATTAAATATATACATATGATAGGATGTCTTATGGATACTGCTGTTTCTGAAAAAATCCGAAAGAAAATGATTACATCAGAAAATAAAGCACATTCTCCAAAATTGGTGGATCAGGTGCGGTAGTCAATTCGCACCAAACACTATTCCTACCACACCGAAAAATCGTATGTAGGATGGATCAAACAGTTTGTTGTTTTTCATGGAAAAAAACACCCGAAGGATATGGGGGAGAAAGAGATAAACAGCTTTTTAACTTATCTTGCAGTGAATAGGAAAGTATCTGCATCAACTCAAAACCAAGCTTTATGTGCGATAGTATTTTTGTATAAGCATATTTTAAAAACAGAATTGAGTGATTTCAGTAAAAATCTAATCTGGGCCAAAAAATCACGCAAAATCCCTGTGGTCTTTTCAAGAGATGAAGTACAAAAAAATTATGGCACATTTGCATGGTCATTATCATCTAATGGCAATGCTGCTGTACGGATCAGGGTTAAGGTTAATCGAATGCTTACGTCTTCGAATTAAAGATGTAGATTTTGGATACAACCAGATCACAGTCCGGGATGCCAAGGGCCAAAAAGACCGAGCAGTACCTCTACCTCAGAGTATCAAAAAAGAACTAACGATTCATCTTACGAAAGTAAGAAAACAGCATGATAAAGATTTAAAGGATGGATGCGGCAGTGTAGAAATGCCTTATGCACTTGCTAGGAAATATCCAAATGCAGATACATCCTGGACATGGCAATTTATTTTTCCCGCACACAGGATATCCGTGGATCCACGAACAGGAATAAAGCGAAGGCATCACCTTTACGAAACCGTACTGCAGCGTGCCGTCAAAACAGCGATTAAAAAGGCAGGAATCATGAAGCACGCAGGGTACCACACACTGCGACATAGCTTTGCCACTCATCTGTTAGAGGACGGGTATGATATTCGAACCGTACAGGAGCTCCTTGGACATAAACATGTTAATACAACCATGATTTACACGCATGTGCTAAACAGCGGGGCCATGGCGGTTAGAAGCCCAGCAGATACATTGTAAGCAAGAGGGCATACTAGTGAATCATGGTGATATGATTACAATAAAGACATTAAATGCTGGACAACCTGGTACTAAAAAATGGATTAAAAAATACGGGAATGATCTTGTTTGCATCCGATATAAATACGACACCAGGAGAAATCGACGGATAAAAACCGTTGAACTAATTGCGGAAATTGCCCAGTGTGATAAAAGTAAAAAAAGAATACCTGATAATAAAATTATGCAGGTACATGTTAATTATGAAGAAATACAGTTACAGCGTTTGATAAAAAATGCCGGTGGAGTATGGAATCGTGGAAAAAAGGTTTGGGAACTACCTTATAGAGAAGTTAAAGCATTGGATTTATATGAACGTATTACTGAATATTAATTTACCAGGTATGGAAAATATAACTTGCCTAAATATGGTAAAAAGAATATATTTTACCAAATATGTACAATATTTTACCAATATTGGTAAATTGCTGTTGCCAGTATGAGGTAGATAATATATATGTTGGCATTTTAAGAGGTATAGTGATGCTTGTGTCCTTTTACAATTTTTGTTCGTATATTTATTAAAAGCAATCATTATATCTTAAGGTGAAACATGTTTAAAAATAGTCTTGATCGAAAAATTCCACAAATTGCCAAGAACGAAGTAGAACTTTCAAAAATAAGAGAATCAATTTTTGATAAATCCACTTCTCATAGTATTTATATCAAAGATTCAAGAGATTTAACTTTTATTGAAGATAATTCTATCCACCTTGTAGTAACCTCACCACCTTATTGGAATCTTAAAAAATATAATGAAAATGTTAACCAATTAGGTCACTTGGAGGATTATACAACGTTCTTAAATGAATTAGATATTGTATGGGAGCAGTGTCACAATAAACTTGTTAAAGGTGGAAGAATGGTTGTCGTCGTGGGTGATGTACTTTTATCACGAAGGCAATTTGGGCGACATAAAATAATGCCACTTCATGCAGATATTCAAGTTAGATGTGAGAAAATGGGATTTGATAACCTTGCCCCAATATTTTGGCATAAAATTGCAAATGCAAATTTTGAAGCCAAAGGAAATACAAAATTCTTAGGTAAACCCTATGAGCCAAATGGTATTATTAAACATGACATTGAGTATTTATTAATGCTGAGAAAACCAGGCAGTTATCGTAAACCAAGTGCTGAACAAAGAAAGTTATCTATTATATCTGAGATAGAGTTTAACAGTTGGTATAAACAAATCTGGACCCTGAATGGGACATCAACAAGAAATCATCCGGCTCCATTTTCAGAAAAACTAGCTACAAGACTGATTAAAATGTACAGTTTTGTTGGCGATACAGTGTTGGATCCATTTTTAGGCTCGGGTACTACAACTGTTGCAGCTCTTAAATCAGGTAGAAATTCAATTGGAATTGAAATTGATTCCGAATATGCAAAATATTCGTTTAACCGAGCCAATCAAGAAATAAGTTTATTTACTAACACAAATATCCAAGTTGAACTTAAGGAATAAATGAAATGAATAATATTCTTCCTCATGACATTGAGCAACAAATTCAAAATTCAATTCAACACTTCTGGAAACTTAGACTAGATAAAGGCACAACTTCCCAAGAAGGAGGGCGCGGTGCTGTCATTGCAGGTAAAAATATGGATGGTTTCACCAATATTATTAAAAATATTGTAGATCATTGTGGTTTACCTGAAGAATCAGTCATTATTGGTGGTAAAAGTAAATTGACGATTCCTGGATATTTTAGACCAACAAAAATGTGGGATTCGTTAGTAGTTTACAAAGGTAGACTAATTGCAGCTTTTGAACTCAAATCTCAAGTTGGTTCCTTTGGGAATAATTTTAATAATCGCACAGAAGAATCCATTGGTTCTGCAACAGATTTTTGGACAGCACATAGAGAAAATGCATTAATCTTGATAATTATGTAGATACATCATACATAAGATCATTAAGAAATAAAACTTTAAATCCACCTTTTCTCGCATACTTTATGCTTTTAGAATCTTGTCCAGCTTCTTTATCATCAGTAAGAGTTGAAGAAAAGCATTATAAGGTATTTCCTGAGTTTCAAAGTTCATCTTATGCAAAAAGATATCAAACATTATGTGAGAAATTAGTACTGGAGGGTTTGTATTCATCTACCTGTTTAATACTATCTGAAAAGGAAGAAGGTTATAATTCAGGTGCCTATTCAGTTCTGGAAGAATCATTAAAGCCAAAGAATATGTTTGCAGAATTTGCAGGGAAATTACTTGCAGCTAAAACAATGTATAGTTGTGAATAATAAGAAATGCTAATCCAAATTTGCTGACGGACGCGCCAACAACATTTCGTTCTTTTATTTCAATTCGACTTTGGACGCCTACCGGTATCCGCGACGCGTTTCGATAACTGCGGACATATTTCGAGCCGCTGGAAACATTTTAAAAGTGCCATTTGGACAGAACCGGGCTGGCGCGCCGCAGAAATAATCGTTATGTTTTAAAATGTTACAAATCCTGAGAATTAAAGGTAAGTATGAAGACCAAGGACCCTCTATTAAGGAGTAAATATGCAACATTTGCTACTGCCCTTTGTTTTTTTATCTGGTATCTGTTTTGGACTTCTTGCAGTAATTAAAAAATCTTATTCTGTTATTCTTAATCTTTGTTTTCCTTTAATTTTACTTTTATTGCACATCGTTATTTACAAGACCTCTGGTATTCCATTGATAGGATCATGTTGGATATTATTTCTTGCTCCAATAGTCTCTATTGTATCATTCCGAATATTTATAAAAGTTAAAAAATATATAACTGTTAGGAAATATTCAAAAATTAGAAATTCTCTTGAAAATAATGAGTCGATTAGAAATGTGTATGATCTTATAGATTTTGTGATACATGAGGATGATAAATCTGATTATTATCAAAAATCGCTCCTTTTATTAAAAAATGATTATCGTGATATAGCTATAAAATATCTCCTAAAAATTATTTCAAGTGAATGTGAAAGAGAAGCCAAATTCATGCGAAAACTTCTAGGAGGATCTTGTTCCAGCGAGCCATACCACCATATTAATAAAAAACCTACGAAGTTGCTTTCTGAAATTGGTGATTCAAGTATTGTCCCTTATTTAAAACAAATGTTACATTTAATACCTGAATCTGTTGAATACTATACATTCTATGATGAGTCGTCAGATGCAGGTCCTTTTGAATATAGTTCAAATATGGTTTCGGAGTTAGGAAGAACAATTGAAATTTTACAAACATAATCGGGTAGCCAGGGGTTTTTCTCCCCCAGCCCCCACACCACCGGACATGCGGGTCCGCATCCGGCG
>CAYUAG010000064.1:0-22270 GCA_964442615.1 uncultured bacterium | reverse complement strand
CGCTAAACTTTTGTCAGCCACCTTTGTCTCTCTGTCTGCAATTATTGGTACTATGCCTATCTCTGCCTACTATTTTAACAGAATTCCTCTTTTTTCTATAATCATTAACCTTATTGCAATCCCTCTCACTGCTCTTATAGTAGTCTTGAGTTTCATCGCCATCTTTTTTTCAACTATTTCTTTATTTGTCTCATCCATCTATGCAGGCTTAGTGGACCTGCTTGTCTCTTCTTTTATACTTGTCATTACCTGGTTTTCACATTTTAATTTCTCTCATATCACAGTCCCTTCTCCTAATATTTCTATTATTATTGTATATTTTTTATTTCTCTTTTTACTTTTTAATTTTAATAATATGAAATATAGAAAAACATTAATCTTCCTATTATTGATTTGTTTTAATTTTTTAATTTGGGAAAGAGTTATTAATAATAATTCTTTAAAAATCAAATGGATACAATTTGATGTTGGCCAGGGAGATTCTGCTTTGCTTCTTACTCCTCATAATAAAACTGTACTTATAGACGGAGGTTTAAAATCTGATTTTATTGATAATGGTAAATATGTCATCGCTCAATATCTGCACAAAAAGGGTATAAAAAAAATCAACTATATAATTCTCACCCATCCACATAATGATCATGTTGGCGGTTTGGTATATATTATTAAAAATTTTAATATTGACCGTATCTATTATTCCAATTCTCCATATAAAACACCTGTCTACTGTTCATTTCTTAAAACAATCAATCAAGATAAAATTGAACTCTATGAAGTCACCTCACCTGATAGTCTTATACTTTCAACATGTAAACTTTATTTTCTCTCTCCTTCAAAAAATTTAAAAGCTAAAACAAAAGAATCCAATTTTAATGTAAATAATCAATCCCTGGTTACTTTTTTTCTCTATGGCCATACCAAAATCCTTTTTATGGGGGACGCTGAAAAGGAAGTAGAAAAGGAAATTTTACAGACATATCACTCTTTAACATGTAATGCATTAAAAATTGGTCATCATGGCAGCAGTACGTCCTCAACCTTTCCTTTTATAAAACAGATTAATCCTGAAATAGGAATTCTCTCCGTGGGAGAAAATAATCGATTTCATCTTCCCTCGGAACTAGTATTAAAATATTTTCACCTTCTTGATATTGATATCCACCGAACCGATATACAGGGAGCCGCTGTTCTGTTATCTGATGGTGAAACTATTTCTAAAATTGATTGGAGATAAACCTGATTTTATTAAACTATTTTTCCTTGGATTTTCACACTTATTTAAATATATTAACATGATATTAATAGTCAAAATAATAAAACTCACACTAATAATTTATAAGCAAAAATAAAATCGGAAAAATTAGTATTGATTAAATACAATGGAATAAGGTTTGATAAAGGATGGAATTTTAAGAATACTTATTGGGATTATTAAATAAATATCTCCCTGGCTTTGTACCTTTATGTGAGTAACTAAAATAAACTTTATAAATCATTACAGCAAGTAGAATATCAGACAGGGTTGAATAATCATATTTAAAATAAAAAAAATTCTATATGACTACAAAAATTAAAAAAATTTGCATGATAGGAATATTTATTGCGCTGGGAGTAGCAGTTGGTTATGTTTTCTTGTTTATCCCCAATATTGAAATGGTTACTGCAACAATCTTTATCTCCGGATACTTACTTGGTCTAAGAAACGGTATATTTATTGGCATAACAACCGAAGCTATATTTTCTTTAACAAATCCGTATGGTATTCCATCCCCACCCCTTTTTATTTCCCAAATACTATCTATGGGTTTTACTGGTTTTGTAGGGGGGCTTTTTAGTAAAAGCAGTATTTCTAAAAATGTTAAGACCTATTTTAAATTCTCTTTTGCAGGATTTATTACTACCGTCTTTTTTGCTTTGTGTACGAATTTATCATTTATATATTCAATGGGTTTCCCCCTCAATAAATTTTTTTCAACAATCTTAACTGGTTTACATTTTTATATTATCCATATTGTATCAAATATGATAATCTTTTTCACTATTGTTCCACTATTAATCAATAAACTCCAAACTAATAAAGCCTTAAATCAAATCATAAATTAATTATGAAAAAACTACTCTACAAATTTTTTCCTTTTCTGGTGATCGTTTTCTCTCTCAATTCTTTTTCTCAAACCACAATTGACTCTCTGTTTATTCACTATACACTTGATCTGGAGTATAATAGAGAAAAACCCTTTCTTTCTCTTAGTAGTCTATTGGAATATTTACCTGGTACCTATCATTTTGGAATCCAAACACCAGGTCAATCCCAATCACTTATAATTAATGGAACCAGAAATAATCACTCAGTTATTCTAATTGATGGTCTACTTTTACATGATTATCTGAATGAAACACCTCAGTTATCTTTTATTCCAGTAGAAACAATTAAAAAAATTGACCTCTATCCTGGATTAAATCCCTTTGGTATAAACTCAATTGGTGGAGTTATTAATATAACCACAAAAAAACTTACTGCCAAAAAACCTTACACCAAATTTGTTTACCGAACTGGTACAGCTTATTTCAGTGATTTAGATGTTACCTATGGACAATGTATTGGTTCAAAAATAAAAATTCTCTCTGGAGTGATGATGAAAAATTTTGGTGAAAGAAAAAGTACAAACCAAGTACTTCCTTATAGAAAATATAATGCACAAAAAACACGAGCTTCTATTGAATATACTCTCAACAACAATGTAAAACTTCAATACTCAATTTTAAGCAATCGTCATAATCTAAGAATACCATTTAATATACCATTTAAGAAGGATTCATCTTTTACACCTTCAAGAAAAATATTTCGAATCGACCATTCCTTGAAATCCTCTCTTGATCTACATAGCTTGCAGACATATCTCTGGTTATACCATAGTTCTGAAAAAATTAATTTAAATGAGTTTAGATTCTATCCCCAAGAAAAAACATCCTACCTTTCAAACCAGGCGAAATTATTACAAAGTACTCAAATACTTCTTCCTATAAGGTGGGGTATTGAATATTCCCACTGTAATCTAACAGACACCAGTGGCAAAAAACTCTCTTATAACCATAATAACCTTTTTTTACAGGTTCATTATCCTTTTTTTAGAAAAATTAAATTTCTCACAGAGTTACACTATAACTCATCAAAATATACTGATTCTGCATTGAAATTTTCTGGATTCATGTCATTTTCACCCACTAATACTTTACATTTTAATATTGAATATGATCAAAACTCTAATGCCCCAGAACTTTCCCAACTTTATGGATTTCCAATATTTTTTAACACACCTCTATCAAGTAATAATAACAAATTTAGAAAATCCGACCTTGAATATAAGAAAAATTTTAATTTACAATCTGAAAATAGTGAAAGAATACAACTATTCTGTACATATAACAGTTTACAAAATCTTCATATATCAACCTCATTCTATTACCAGACATGTACTAATCTAATGACAATCAATCAACACTACCAAGATAACCAATCTACACTTACCTATATTAATAAGCTTAATACCAAGTATACAGGTCTTAATTCCACAATTTTTCTTAAAATCTTTAAAAATTTACATCTCTCATCATCACTTAATCTTATAAAATCTTTAAACAAAGATACTCTAAACCAAGTTAATTTGCCTAATATCCAAGGATTAACATCTCTGTCTTGGAACCATAATTTTTTTAAAGATGATCTTCATGCTACTCTTTTTGCTTCTTTAAAATATTGGTCTGAATTTTCACTTTTTACTTTAACCAATGAACATACATTTACCAAACAAGTAATGATGCCTCAAGTGATTCTTAATGTTAAAGCATCTTTTAGATTTAATGATCATACCTATATTACCATATCTTCAGATAATATTCTTAATCAAAAAAGTTCCAACAAATATAAAGTGTTCATACCACATTCATTTATTCGCTATGAAATTAGCTGGGAACTATTTGATTGATGAAAAAACAAACAGCATTTCCTCATTTTTTTTTATTAAATAAATGTACTTACTTGACAAAGGATCTTTATGTAATGACTCCCAGGAATGTAACAAACTATCTGTAATAGTATTATTTTAATTATATATTCTCAACTAATTCCCAATATTACTTCCATAATTTAAAGATACTCAGTATTTTTTTTATTTCTCTTGATTTTTTCATTAAATAGTATAAATTATTATTAACTCATTAATATGGAGGTTACATGTTAATTTCAAACCTAATTATCAATGGATTTAAATCTATCAACAGGATGTCTCTTCCTTTAGATACTAATGTAACCGTACTTATTGGTCCAAATGAATCAGGAAAAACCAATGTTTTAAAAGCAATAGAAGCTTTTAATCCTGATATAGATCTTGATTTAAACGATACCTGTCAATTTTCTGACTTATATAAAAATGGTAAACCTCCGATCATCGATCTCGAATTATCAATGCTCAATAAAAATGACAAATTAAAACTTTCTAAAATTCATAACAGTTTTGGAACTATTGACTCCTTTATTCTTAGAAAGGAAGGGAGTAATCAAAAAAATTACAAGATCCTTATAAAAGAAAAAACCTTTTCAATTGGTTCTATCAAACCTCTATTTTCCCTAATTCCAAAAATAGTCTATTTTGATACCATGACTCTAATTAAGGATCGAATTCACTATGATGATTTATTAAGAGAAGATAATAAATATCAAGTTGAAAGAAATCTACTCAAAATCAGCGGAATAAATAACCCTTCATTAGTATTTGATGATTCTACTCATGGAAGAAGAGCTATTGAAGAAGCCAGCCAGATAGCTACTAAAAGAATTCAGGCAGTATGGTCTCAGGAACCAACACTCGAAATTAAATTAAGAGTAAATGGGAAAATCTTATATATTGATTTTAGTGATGAAACTACCGTATATGATACTCCAAAAACACGGTCAAATGGTTTTCTTTGGTATTTATCTTTTTATATAAATTTTCTTGCTGCAACAAATGAAGCTAATACTAACGAGTATATTTTTCTCTTTGATGAACCTGGAGTTCATCTCCATCCTTCTGGCCAAAAAGATTTAACTCAATTATTAGAAGGATTATCAAAAAAGAATCAAATTATTTATACAACTCACTCCCCTTTTATGATCAACAGAAATTTCCCTCAAAGAGTAAAAGTTATCACTAAAGATGAAAATGGAACTAAAGTGTTTAATGAAGCCTATAAAGATAATTGGAAACCTTTAAGACAGTCTATTGGGCTTACCATTGGTGATCTATTCTTTTTCAGCAATAAAGGAATCATTTTCGAAATACCTAATAAGAAGAAAAAATCCTCATTATTATAAACAATACTTATCTTTGAGAGAAAAATAATAAATTGCTTTTTCCTTTTTGCCCCGCTTGAAAAAACCATTTCCTAAAATATCACATTTTTTATGTAGCATTTTTATAGTTGCTTTTTTATCTTCTGAAGGTAAATTATAATTCTGCAGCATCTTCTCCATTGCTTTCACCCTAAATCTATCCATCCCCCAAAATCTGTGAGAAAGCTGGTCTTCGTGCCCTCCATTTTTAATAATTAATTGCTTTCGAATAAAAATTATAGGATAGTAATGACTGATTCGCAACCATAAATCATAATCTTCACAAACAGTCATCTGGGTGTCAAACATACCAACTTTTTCAAAAACCTCTGCATCTATCATGACAGAGGAAGGACTAATAATACAAAGTGGTAAGCATCTCTGATAAATCCAGCCCGAATATTTATTATGACCTTTTTTAGGATTTACTCGAATTCCATTTCGGATCCAAATTTCATCAGTATAGCAAATTTTTACTTCAGGATTTGACTTAATTAATGTTACTTGGATTTCTAACTTGTTGGTAAGCCATTCATCATCCGAGTCAAGAAAACAGATATAGTTTGCTTTTGATTTTTTAATTCCAAAATTTCGTGCGGCCGATACTCCTTGATTGGTTTGAAAAAAACACTTTAACTGATTACCATAGCTTTTAATTATCTCTCCAGTATTATCTGTGGACCCATCATCAACAATAATTAATTCAAAATTTTGATAGGTCTGCTGTAACACCGATTCAATGGCAGTTTGAATTCTTTCTGCTCTATTAAAAGTAGGAATAATTATACTAATAAAAGGGAAATGATTTTCTGAAGGCGATGCTATCATTACTTTTAAAAACTAATTTTATAAAATATTTTTTTGCTGATTTTTTGCTTATTTTTAATGAAAGTAATAATTCATAGGAAGCATATCAGCCACGCCATATTCTGCCCATTTTCCAAATACAATCAAGGATAATGGATTCAATAAAAAACCATTTTGAAAAAAAACAATATTAGAAACATTGGCTTCAATCCCTGAAATATGAGCATTTTTTGCAAAATAAGGGTATTTAACATCCAAATGGGAATCAATTATAATATTATACATGTTTAATAGACTGTCTACAATTGTCAGATGAAAATCTGTAATATCATACGTATAAAGACTTGTACTAACACTGGACCCTTGAAATACTTTAAATCCTTCTTTTACAGTTGCCTCTGTGATCAAGGTCGACAAAAAATGTTCTAGGGAACCTTTATAGGTCTGTTTTCTATTCTTTTCCCATATTTTCAACGTTTCCATTTCTTGATATTTCATCTCCTTAAATCTGGGTAAAATTAAATATTTCTTTCTTTGATCAATAAATGAATATTCAAACTTTTCCAAAATTGCATCTAAATGATATCCTAAGCTGTAATTGTCTATTTTTAACATCTCATCAGCTGATGCAGTCAAAGTTAATTTATCCTCAGAAATCTTAAAATTTAAAACCATGGGATTTCTTAAAAAACACTCATTAGCATTTGAAGTCATACCTATAAAACAACACTTAAAGATTTCGAAATATTTTTCCCAATTTATTTTTTTTGCAGTTATCCGAACTTCTTCTCCTTCAATAATTTTTGTCTCTAATGATACCAAAAATTCTTTTTCATCACCTTCATATAACTTAATCTGAAAATATTTATTTTCATATCCAATATGGTGAAAAGCAAGAAAATAATTCCCAGGAGAAATATTTTCAATTTTATATCTGCCTTCTTTATCTGTTGCACACCCTGCATTTGTATTGACTAAAAACACATCTACTCCATATATGGGAGTATTATTTTCGCTGCTCACAACTTTTCCAAATATTGTCTGGGAAACAGAATGGTCTGTAAAAAATAAAACCATTATAAATAATAATAACAGATACTTTTTGGTCATAACATTTTCCTCCTGATTAATCCTTAATCTGCAGGTTTCTGGTCACTTCTGCTGAAATACTTTGATTATCTTTATCAGATACTCCTATGGTGAGAGTATAGTTACCCTGGATCAAATTACTGAAATCAATGCCTACCAACTCCTGAGACTCGTCCTGCTCCACATCTCTGGTATGCTCTATACTTACTGAATTTTGTTGTGATTTACGGAAAACACCTACTGCTTTTTCAAGTAATCCTGTTTCTTGCTTGGCTGTCGTTACCTCAATGGAAATCTCATACTGCGATTGAATTCCACCTGTTTTAATATTATAAATCTCAAAATAACAAAATAACTGATCTGATCTCTTTATACTTTCATAAGGATAGGGAATAACACTGATACCCCTTTTTTGTATGATCGGATAAAATTCTTTATACAGCGAATCCTCTATCAGCTGGCAGAATTGAATATCACTGATGCAAAGTTCCGGGGCACTAAAATCCCTTAAAAAAATATTCCGTTTTACAAATCCTTTTCTTTGGGTTGCTTCATCTTTAACCTGTAAAGAAATTCTTCCCTCCCGGGGAAGTAAAGACATCTTCATATTACCAATAAGATAGGGAAGGTTCAATCCAGTTAGTTTCTGTAAATCATATTTATTTTCACAATTACTCTCAATAACTCTTTCAAGCATCTGGTCTTCAAATAGACATCCATACTGTAAATATATAGTATCTTGTTTTTGAATTAGAGAATTATCTGCAAAATTGTCCGAAAGTGGTGTGAAATAATTAATGGTAAGGGTGGTTTCATCCTGAGGACCTCTGAATTGTACAATATCATAGTGAAAAAAAAGCTCCTGTACACTCCCTTTAGATGTAAACACTATAGGAGGGACATCAAGTTTGTTATTGGTGAGTGTAACTTTTAAATCATTGTTAAATCCCATAAATTTTTTATCTGGATTCATGATATCAGTTGCAGAAGAATATAATGCATAATATTCACCTTTGTCACCTACAGACCTAATTTCTTCTTCAAAATTCAAAATACTTTCATATGCTCTGAAAACTGATTGGGATTGCAAAGCAGTTGCCCTTTCTTTTAACAGATCAGCCCAGTAAAAAAAACGAATCTTCATTTTTCGAGGATGAATAATTGCATCTTCAAGGGATTCCACTTCTCTGAAAAAGTCTCCTTGCTTTACAAAATGAAGTACCAGCTCTTCTTCCTTACCTTCTTTTATGAATTGGTATACCCAGGTTTCATTACCCTGTATTGAATAAGTTGAAGGTAAATATTGATGAGCTTCAACCCCTTTTCCTATCATTGATGCTAAAAATTTTCTTACTCCTATAGACCCTTCACCCATAAATATCTCTTCACGAAAAAAATCAACAAACCTTGTCTGCGGTGCTTGAGTATATCGAAAAGAGGGCTCTCCGTATTTCAGGTAATATGTACCCCGATCATCAAAATAGGGTGGTTCTGAATAGGAAAAATGTTCTTTTACATAATTACAGCGTTTTATAAAATCTTGAAGGTACTCATTCTCAGTAAAGAGAGGATTGGGATTATGTTCCTTCCAATAGTAATGTATAAAAGACTTTTTTACATCCAAGCTTTTAAGATTCTCATACTTCTTTTTTAAATTTTTATCCAATAAAGCTAAAAAAGGATATTCAAAAGTTTTCTTAAAAACTTCCTGGTTGCATTCTTTTAACAGCCACATATAGGCAGACTTTTTCTTTTGTACATAAATACCTGCATTACCTTCACTGGTATAAAGCAGACACAAGGTAATTGTCATGAAAATTAATGTGCTTTGTAATGAATTTCTGAAATAAATAATATTGTTCAGATTATACTTCAAAATTATTCTCCTTATTCCATAATTTGCAAGTCTCTGGTTACCTCAGCTGAAATGCTTTGGTCTTCTTGATCAGTTACCTTTATGGCTAGTTTGTAGTGTCCTCTTTCTAGATTACTAAAATCAATTCCGATCAACTCCTGGGTCACATCCTGCTCAACAACTCTGGTATGATGTATACTTATTGAATTCTCTGAAGAACTGCTGAAAATACCTACTGCTTTTTTAAACAATCCTTTTTTCTGTTTAGCAGTTGTTACCTCAATGGAAATTTCATACTGTGATTGTATTCCGCTGGTTTTAATATTATAAATCTCAAAATAACAAAATAACTGATCTGATCTCTTTATACTTTCATAAGGATAGGGAATAACACTGATACCTCTTTTTTGTATGATCGGATAAAATTCTTTATACAGTGAATCTTCTACTTCCTGGCAGAACTGAATATCACTGATTAATAGCTCTTTTGTACTAAAATCTCTCAAAAGGACTGTCCGTTTTACAAATCCCCTTCTTTGAGTTTCTTCATCTTTAACCTGTAAAGAAATTCTTCCCTTCCGGGGAAGTAAAGACATCTTCATATTATCTATGAGATAGGGAAGGTCTAATCCGTATAAAATTTGTAAACTGTAACTCTTTTCATAAGTACTTTTTATGACTTGCTTCAGCATTTGATTTTCGAAAAGATAACCATATTGCAAACTGACAGTATCAAGTTTATTTGTTTTAGTACCATTAATGAAATTTTCAGCAATTGAAGTAAAATAATTAATACTAAGTATAGTAGTATCCTGAGGACCTTTGAATTGTACAATATCATAGTTGAATAATAGCTCCTGTATGGCCTTCTTAGGAGTAAATAGTATTTTTGGAGCAAGGGTTTTCTTTCTTTTTAAATCTACTTTTAACTTAGTGTTTATTTGCCCAAGTTTATGATGGGGATCAGTAACATCATAAAAACTAGAATACACACTTCCTGAATTAGCTACAACTCTTAAATCCTCTTCAAAACTACATATTTCTTCAAATGTATTAAAAATTGACTGGGATTGGGTTGCTGTAGCCCTTTCTTTCATCATATCAGCCCAGTAAAAATACCGCAATTCACTTTTTCTGGGATATATAATTGCATTATCAAGGGATTCCACTTCTCTGAAAAAATTTCCTTCTGCTACAAAATGAAGCACGATCTCTCTTTCCTCATCCTCACTTATAATATGATAAACCCAGGTTTCATTACCCTGTACTGAATATTCAATTGGAATGAAAATTCTTAATGCTGTCATTTTAAAAAGTACTAATCCAAGAAATCCTCTTACTCTCTCATTTCTAAATAACTGAGCAGATTTTATCTGTGAATTTTCTTTAAATTGGTAAGACGGTTGACCATATTTCAGATAATATTTACCCCGATCATCATAATAAGGAGGTTTAGGATATGAAAAATGCTTTTTAATATAATTGTAGCGATTTATGAAATTCTGAAGATACTCATTCTCAGCCAAGAAAGGATTTGGCTTATGTTCCTTCCAATAAAACTCAATATATTCCTTCTTTTGTTTAAGGCTATCAAGATTATTATATTCTTTTTTTAAATCCTTAGAGAGTAATTCTAAAAAAGGGTATTCAAATGTTTTCTTGAAAACTTCCTGGTTACATTTTTTCAACAGCCAAATATAGGGAGATTTCTTACCCAAAGAGTCCACATAGGATTTACCTGCATAGAGAGGAGTAACACTTAAAACAACTACTAAAAATACTATTTTTCTTTTTAATCTATTTTTCAATGTGATATAATCCTTATGTTTATTTTTCATGTTAATACACTATGTTACATTCCTAAAATTTTTTTCTTTCTATTCTGAATTATTGTATATTAATCTGTTATATAAAAATATCAACTAATGTGTCCATAACTATAATACGATTGATTTTCAATTTACCCTCTTATGTAAAATTGTGAACAGGTCTCTGAGTACTTATATAAAAACTAAATAATTCATATCAGATGTTGTCCAGATAATATAAAAATAAAATTAATTCTATAGTCCTCTTACCTAAAGTATTGTCATCTTTCCTGTGATTTTATTATACATAATACTATTCCTGTAACTCACTCTCGGTTATCTCTAAAATTTTTCCATGGACAAATGGATTTCCAGCCACAATATTCCCTGATTTCATATAATTCTCCATTCCCTGAAAATCTGACACTCTACCGCCAGCTTCTTTAACCAATATTGAACCTGCCGCAATATCCCAGGGTTTTAATTTCATCTCCCAAAAACCATCTAAAATCCCGCAGGCAGTATATGCCAGATCAACCGCAGCTGCACCCATACGGCGAACACCTGCACTCTGAAGAAATAATCTTTTAAATGATTGAAGATAGGTATCCAGATTTTCTTTTACCCGAAAAGGAAATCCTGTAGCAAGTATTGCATTTTCCATTTTTTTCTTCTTAGAGACCCTTATGCGGTTTCCATTTAAATATGCTCCTTTACCGCTTTCTGCCCAAAACATCTCTTCTGTTTCTGGAGAATATATCACACCAATTCTGATAATTCCCATAACAGCAACTCCAATAGAGACAGCATAAACAGGAATTTTCTGAATATAATTAGCAGTACCATCTAAAGGATCTATTATCCATTGATATTGGGAATCCATTTCCTGATTTGAGGATTCCTCAGCCAATATTGCATGATCCGGATACATCTTTTTAATAATTTTAATAATTTCATGTTCGGATTTATAATCAAGTTCTGTAACATAATCACCTTTTCCTTTAGCATCAACTTGAGTACTCTTAAGTTTTCTGAATTCTTTTTTAAGAATCCTTCCACTAATTTTAGCTGCCTTTAGTGCAGTTTTAAGCATAGTTTCTCCCCGAATTTATCTTGGTTTAATATCTTTGTGAATAAATATCACTGACCTCTGAAAATATTATCATCTAGAATATCACTTTATTCCTGAACTATTTAATTAATCTTTTATAATTTAATGTAATAAAAAATTAATAAAAATACCAATTTTTTTCCTCTTATGCTTGTTTTTTCTTTAACATTTAATGTTTTAAAAAGCATTCTAAATTCATCATGTACTATTTGATATCTTACCAAATATTTTACAATCCATCCAGGAAAATTGAACTCAAATCCACACATAATTATACCATTATATTAAAACACATTAAATATTAATGAAGCCATTCTAAAAACCCACAAAAGACACGAAATTCACGAAATATAAAAACATAAGTTCAATAAAAACATTTAGTGTGTTTTGTGTATTTCGTGGGAGATATCTTTTTAGAGTAAACTCATTAATTAATTACAAATAATTGTTTACCTTTCTATGATTAAAATAATTTGAGATATTTTATATCGATATTAATAAAATACATTTCTAACATTTGAAATGAACAAATCAAAAAATATACTATTCCCCTGTCTTTGCTATATCAAAAAAACTAAAATGTCTATACATTTATATGTTGTACATGAACAAATTAATGATAATACTTGAATTGAATTTATGAATATAATAAAAAAATATGTAAAAACAGGAGTAATAAGACTATGGAGCTCATTCAAAAATTTAATATTATTGTAATTTTAGTAGGATATTATGAAACGCATCTTTAGTATAACAATCATTGCAGTAGTTCTAGTTATTGGATACATTGTTGTATTTGCTCAGAGTAACAAAGTAGCCCAATTAAAGGAAAAAATCATTGATATGCAGAATGAAGGGAAACTTGGTTCTAAAAATTTTATGCTTTGTAATAACATAATTGGATACGGTCAATATGTGGCTGCACAAACAAATAAGGTGAAATCAGGATCAGAGATTTGTTTTTACTATGAACCTTTGAATCTTTTTACCAACCGCAGGAATGGAGGGTATCATGTCTGGTACACTCAGGATATGATACTGCTGGATGAAAAGGGTAAAACAATATATAACGGGCCTGAAGCTCTGAATTTCAACTACCGGACCACCTCACCGGTACTGGATTACTATGCCACCAATTCACTTAATCTGGGTAATCTACCACTAGGAAAATATACATTCAAAGCTGTAATGCATGATAAGCTGAAAAAAGAGGAAGCGGTTCATACCTATGATTTTGAAATTGTGAAGTAAACAGATAATTAACCTGACCTAAAAAAATAACATGTTTTGTCTTAAGTTTTAATTCATTAGTTAAAAATTATTCTTATACAATAAAAATCATCCATGTGCCCTATATTTTGACCAATCAATGCCAAATTTTCGCATACGAGCACGAAGAGTATGAGGATTAATGTTAAGTAATTTTGCTGCCCCGTTTTCTCCTTCAATTTGCCCTTTTGTATGTACAAGAGCTTTTTTGATATGAGTTTTAATAACATCATCCAATGAGCAAACTTCTTGATTGACATCATTCTCATAAATATTATTTTTATTACTTACTTCCCTCTGTTTCTCAAAGGAATTTTGCCATCCTAATGCTTTTGCTATTTCCAGATCACGACCATTACCTAATAATGCTGCTCTATCAATAACAGCTCCTAATTCTCGAATATTACCAGGCCAGGAATAAGAAGCAAGTAAGTTGATATCATTTTCAGTTGGTAAAACAATCGGAAGCCCAAAGCGGATTGCTGATCTCTTAGCAAAATGTTCGGCTAAGGCTTTTAAATCCTCAAGTCTTTCTCGCAAAGGAGGTAAAAATATGGGAAATGTTGAAATACGGTACCATAAATCCTCTCGAAACCTACCCTTAGATACCAGGGTAACAAGATCACTATTTGTAGCTAATACAATACGAACATCTATTTTTACTGGATGTTTTCCTCCAACACGTTCTAGCCACCCATCCTGAAGTATTCGTAAAAAGCGAATTTGTGCTTTCAAGGGTAGTTCACCTACTTCATCTAAAAATAGTGTACCCCCATCAGCCTGCTCAAACCAACCTTTTCGACTTTCCACAGCACCAGTAAAAGCACCTCTTTCATGCCCAAAAAGTTGTGAATCTATCAACTCTGAGGGAATAGCCCCGCAATTAACTCGAATAAAAGGGCCATCAGATCGATCTGATTTATTGTGGATGGAGCGGGATATCAATTCTTTACCAGTGCCTGTTTCTCCAAATATTAAAACCGGTACATCAGAATGTGCCACAAGTTCTATCCTCTCCATTACAGTTTTCAATCCCCTATTAAATCCAATTATAGTATCGCCCATTTTATTACGACTGAGCTTGGTTAACAAGGTTTTTTTATCAGCTTCAGCAGCTTCTCTTAACTTAACCATTTCTTTGAGTCGAATATCATTTTCAACAGCTATAGTAAATGGCTCTAATAAAATTTTCATCATTTCAACATGACGAGACTCAAATTTCTTATGTTTTTGAGCAATAACCAAAAGAAAAGGTAAAAAATTACCTTGTTTACCCAAGGGGCCGACCAAAAATTTTTCTCCTTCATCATAGGGTAGAAGAAATAACATATTATCTGAGGTGCATTGATCCCGATCCACAATAAAATTTTTCCTATGCCATGCTTTTAATTTCCTTATCTGACTTGCACTGCATACCTGAGATGTAAAATATTTTGGTACTGTATCACCTAAACCTATTGCCACAGTATCCAGATAAGCATGGGTGGAATCTATGCGACGAATTAAAATTTGACTTAAAGGCAAGTGTTTAATCAGCATCTGTGCAATTATTGGTAAGGATTCAGTTATTTCAATATTCCGGCATGCCTCTCGCCATACATTCAAGAGAATTTTATTGAATTTTTCCATATTTTTCCCATCATATTTAATACTTGACCAGCATATTTACTGGCTATTTGCTATTATATAATACAGATTTTTTCTGAAAAATGCAAGTAAAAATTTTAACATTCTGATTAATAATAGTTTACAATGCTTAAGAAAAAATGGTACAATAATTGTATTGATATATATTAAAAATATTCAGCTGATAAAAATGTAGAGGGTAAAAATTTGAAAAAATCGATTTTAATCACATTACTGACAGTTATAATTAATGTTCCTGTTTCATTACTATTCGCGGATTCAGACTGGGAATACTGGAATCATTATAAGACAAACCTGAACTTAAAAAACAATGTGGCAATTTCAATGGCACCGGAATTCAGATTCAAAGAGAGTTTGAACAATTACTACAATCATATTGATATAGGTTTAGACTGGAAAATATCTGAATGGTTCAGCGTAAATGCCAGTTACCGACATATTTTTAAAAAACAGAACAACAGGTGGGACCAGGTATACTGTCCGCATATAAATGTTAAATTTATTCGAGGCTTAAATAAATATAACTTAAGTAACAGAAGCAGAATTGAATTTAGAATTATAAACAAAGACAGCTCATTCCGATTTAGAAATAAAACCACTGTTAGACTACCAAAACTAATTCTGCTGCATATACGCCCCAACCTGGCTGAGGAAATATTCTATGATTTCCAAACAGACAGAATAAATAAAAACAGAATATATGCAGGTGTAGAATTTCCTTTGGGTAAAAAACTTGGTGGTGTTATTTACTATATCCTTGAAAGCAACAGAAAAGAAAATTACTGGCAAAAAACCAATATATTAAAATTGGATATTAAATATGACGTGTAATATAAACTATTTCAAAACCATACATTAGGGAAGGAACTGCAATGAGAAAAAAAATATTTATTGTTACGACTGCCATTATCTTGATCATTACTGCATGTCAGAATAAAACACAAAATACGATCCGCGTTTCAGGTGCCTGGGCTCTGTTTCCCATGATGAATGTCTGGGCAGCTGAATATCAGAAGAACCACGATGTCGTCATTGAAATCACTGGCGGAGGGGCTGGAAAAGGAATGTCGGATGTTTTAAATGGTCAGGTTGATATTGCCATGTGCTCCAGACCAGTGAGAGAGGAGGAGATACAACAGGGCGCTTTTTATCTGTCTGTGACAAAAGATGCTGTAATTGCCACCATAAACTCGGAAAATCCTGTACTGCACGAAATCAATGAACAGGGACTTTCAAAGGATGATCTTGAAGCTGTCTTTATGAAAAAAATAACGCACTGGGGGGAACTCGTTGGTAAAAAAATTGAAAATGATCATATCATTGTTTTGGGAAGAGCTGATGCTTCTGGTGCTGCAAAGGTTTGGGCAAGTTTTCTGGGTAATTATACACAATCTGATCTCCAGGATCAAGCAGATGCCAACTACAGCGGTGATCAAGCTTTGTGTTGTGGTGTACAGTCAAATAAAAATTCAATCGGATTCAATAATCTGAATTATGCATTTGATATTGAAACTGAGGATTTTGCCGAAAACATAAGACCGGTTCCTCTGGATCTGAATAATGATAATAAACTCACAATAAATGAAAACTTCTACAACAAACGCAGTAATTTGGTAACCAAAGTTTCAGAGGGAATCTACCCTTCACCGCCTTCACGGTTGGAATATGTAGTTGCAAAAGGGCCCTTTAAAGAACATGCAAAACAATTTATTCACTGGGTACTTACCGAAGGCCAGAAATTTGTCACCAAGAATGGCTATGTCCAACTCCCGGAAAAAGAAATCAACCGGGAATTATATTATATTGAAATCGGACACCGAGAATAAACATGTCAAAAAGATTAAAAATTAGACTCTTCAAAGATATCTTCAGCAGCAAGATAATGTTTTTTTGTACAGCCTTTGTCATACTGCTTTTTATTTTCATCATGATGATGCTGATTTTAAAGTCTTCATTCGTGCTTTCAAAAAATTCAATTTGGGAGTTACTATTTTCATCAAAATGGAATCCTGAAAAATACAATTTTGGTTTTTTTCCGGCTGTTATTGGTACTATTGCAATAACAGTTATTTCAATGTCCATTGCAATACCTGTCTCACTTCTCTCAGCGGTTCTGATTGCCGAATATACTCCAAAAAGGTGGAAAAAAATTCTATCTTCATTTATTGATGTCCTTGCCGGGATTCCCTCTGTTGTATTCGGATTATGTGCACTACTTTATCTGGCTCCGTTCGTTTCTGCGATAGCCGGAAGATTGCTCAACATTGATACAACCGGAATGAATGTTTTTACCGCAAGCATTACCCTTTCTATTATGGTTTTTCCTATCATAATATCACTTTCAATAGAGTCCATACAGGCAGTACCTGTTGAATTGAGAGAAATTTCTTTGTCACTTGGTGCTACCAAGTGGCAAACGGTAAAACAAGTTTTATTCAGAGCAGCAGGTCCAGGAATAATTTCAGCTGTCCTGCTTGGTTTTGGAAGAGCGTTCGGAGAAACAATGGCAGTTGCAATGATAATAGGAAATAAAAATCAAATACCGGGATCCATATTCTCTGCAGGACAAACCTTACCTAGTCTAATAGTCAGCAGCTTTGGTGAAATGATGTCGATTCCGATTCAACAATCTGCATTGATCTTTGTTGCACTGACTTTATTCATTATTGTAACTGTCACCAACACGATTGCAAAAATTGTTAATAACAAACTTGCAAATAAATGGCGGTATTAGTATGAAATACCTGGAAGAAAAAATTTTTAAAATTTTAATGTTGATCTCAATTTGTCTGACACTTGCTCCTCTGGTCTTAATTATTATTGTATCCATTATTAAGGGTGGTACTGTTTTTTTAAAAATGCCTGGAACAATAATACAGCCGCCAGGACCCAAATATCTGCTTGGAGGAGAAGGGGGATTTCTTCACGCAATTATGGGTAGTTTGTATCTGGTTATACCAGCCACAATTATTGCTTCTCTGCTTGCTGTGGCTGTTTCTCTTTTCTTGCAGTCTGATTACTGTAATAAAAAATTCTCAAATATAATACGGTTACTTCTGGATATTCTCTGGGGAACACCATCAATTATTTTCGGTGTTTTTATTTTGATTATACTTATTTTTACACATCAGAGGGGTTGTCTGATTGCCGGTATTGCTGCACTTACCCTGCTTGAAATCCCGATTATCACCCGATATGCAGATGAAGCAATTCAGTCTGTACCAAAAGAGATACGGGAAAATGCATATTCCATGGGACTGACAAGATATGAAACCACAAAAATCGTATTCAAATATTCCTTATCCGGTATCATTGCAGGTATTTTAATCGGCCTGGGGCGAGGTATCGGTGATGCCGCAACTGTAATCTTTACAACAGGAGCCGGCAGCACAATGCCCGGCGGTCTATTACAATCAGCCACTGCACTGCCAGTAGTGATTTTTCAGCAGGCAAACTCTTTTTATCCATCAGTGAGAAATCATGCTTATGCCGCTGCATTTATCCTCATACTTATTATTCTTGTGTTAAATATAACTACCCGGTTACTTCAGAAAAAATTTTCCAAATATATTACAGGAGATTAAAATGAACGGTTCCACAGCTATTAAAATTAGAAATTTAAGTATAACCTATAATAATCATGATAAGGAAAAGTTTTCTGCCATAAAAAATATCAACCTTGATATTCCTAAAAATAAAATTACAATGATTATAGGACCTTCAGGCTGCGGAAAAACAACCTTGCTGAAATCTCTAAACAGACTGCATGAAATTAATGATAATGTCAAGGTTCAAGGGACACTGAAAATTGCCGGAGAAGATATATACCATCCCCGGCATCTGTTACCTGAACTCCGAAGAAAAGTGGGACTGATTCATCAGAAACCAACCCCTCTGCCCTTTTCAATAAGGAAAAATGTTGCTTATGGGCTGAAAGTTCACCATGACATTAAACGGGAGGAAATAAATAAGCGAGTTCAGCAATCCCTGGAAAAAGTTCATCTGTGGAATGAAGTGAAAGATAGGCTGGATTCACCTGCAGCGGATCTTTCACTTGGTCAGCAACAGCGTTTATCCATTGCAAGAGCAATAGCAGTCGGACCAGAAGTCCTTTTATGCGATGAAGTGACATCGGCTCTCGATCCCATTTCTTCTAATAAAGTCGAAGACCTCCTGATCCATTTATCTGAAGAATTTACAATTGTGATGGTAAGTCATGTTCTGCGTCAGGTGAAGCGTATAGCTGATTATGTGATATTTATCTATCTGGGAAAAGTGATAGAACATGGGACAACTGAAAAATTTTTAAATAATCCTGAAAATAACTTAACAAAAAATTATATAAACGGAATTATCAGTTAGATAGGTTAATTATTTTATTATTTGTAATTGAACCTATTTTAAATAAATAATTTTTTTCTCTTCTAAATAATTCCCTGTCTTCATTGTGCAAAAATAAATACCCGAAGCTAAAAATTCTCCCCTATCATTTTTACCATCCCATATAACAGAGAATTGATTAGCATCCTTATTTTCATTTACCAATGTCCGCACTTTTCGTCCCATGATATCATAAATATCAAGGGAAACATGTCCAGATTCTTTCATTCGATACATGATTGTTGTTTGGTTATTAAAAGGATTTGGATAATTTTGAAGTAAAGAGAAATCTGTAGGACCATGTTGTATTAAGGTATCATCTACTTTTGATAAATCTAGTATAAACCTGTAAATCAATTGATTGAACGATTTTGAATATTGAGAAGTTGCGGTCACCCTTACTTTAGCAGTATCGTTTTCGGAAATATGCTGCGGCGGGGCAATGGTAATAGCTATATCTCTTGTTTCTCCCCAAGGATGCTGGGGATCAAAATAAATCGAATCCTGGGATAGAAAAACCTGCCAATCGTTTGAACTCACTGAAGTTGTAAGAAAAACAGTATTAACCTCATAGGAACGGTCATTTCTTATGGTAATACAATAAGTTATAAAATCACTGGTATCTATTGAGGCTGATGATATTAATTTTGAGGTAGGAGACGAGGTAATATCTGTAGAAGTCTGATGTTTTTCAACAAAATACCCTTTTGTAACTCCTACTCCTGAACCAGAATATGTTTTGATATGTCTAGGAATTAAAAATGTCCAGGGTAGAGAACCTTCATTAGGCATCCAGTAGGCTGTTTCGTATTGAATCCATCCTCTATCAGGATAGTATACTTCTACCCATCGATGTCCGCAGTATGAAGTCCAATCATGAATCATAGGCCCGAAGACTTCTCGAGCAGGGATTCCGGCTGCCCTGAGCAAAGCAAGAGAAAGATTACCAAAATTAACACAGTTACCACCTCCATATTGTAAGGTATTCAAAGCATCACCGTATACAAAAGGCATAGAACAGGTACAAATCCACTTCATATGGTATCGAACCCAATTTATTATCCTAATTGCAGCATCCACTTCACTGATAGAATTAGATACTAATGAATCTGCTAAATGAACTATTTCAGGGGCTTCAGATTGACAATTCTGTGTAGGTTGTAAATACTGCTCAATACTGTCGGGAATTAATTCTGATGCAACAGGATAATGAGCAGAACTGATAAATTTCCCATATTCAGTAGTAACAGTAACATTCGCTTCTAAAGTTATCTTAACACTATCAAGAGGAGCATCCCATTCAGCTCTTATATATTCATTTCCGTGGTTATCTGTCATTACGGTTGTATCAACAGGTTCAATACTGTAACTAAAGGTATGACTGCTAATCATTTGAGAAAATGTGGGAGTATTGATATCTTTTAGAATATATATTTTAGCGTAGGCATCTTCAACTTCTTGAAAATCTATATGTAATGTATACCTATAGGTAACCTCTTCTGCACTGGTTCCTTGCCAGGTATTAATAATTGTTTGACTATAACCGTTTTTACTACACATAAAAAATAAAAGAAAGAATGCAATCTTGGTAAATATTAAATTACCTCTAAATATCCACCCTAAAAATGTATTATCTTCTCTCATAATACTCCCCTTTTTTGTTAAGTGAAATCTGATGTTAAAAAACTCCGAGTTTCTGGTTCCAAAATTTTATAATTCAGGAACCGGATTATGTTAAATTTTATATCTTTTTCCCCTCCAAGGCAATGTCAATAATTTCATTCAGATCTACAAAGTGATAATGCTCCATCCCTTTTCTGTTTATACTGATCTGCTGCTGCAGTTCTTTTTGTAAATCAATTAAGCTACCTCTAGCCACAGCCTGGAGATCATTTTTTGCTGCGGTTTCACCAGAAATAAAGGTAATCAGCTGTTCGACAAAAGCACGCTGCAGGTTGCGCTTATATATATTTATGCTGGGATTATTTTCTTTGAGCTCTTCAAATATTCCCTCTTTAAGATCAGCAACCAGTTCAACCAGGGAATAATTATCAAATCCTGTAGCTTCCAGGTCAAGCATACGGTTAGCTGTATCCATATTCAGCATGGAGGCTAAAAGCCTTTTCTGATAGGTAGAGATTTTCTCTGCCACTCCATGCATGCCCAGGCGTTCTATAATATCTTTTTTGATCAAATATTCAGGAGTTGTGAAACCATTCTCTAGCAAAAACCTGACTGCTGCTTTCTGTTCTTTTACTGGTGTGGGATAAAAAACACGGGAAGACTGACCATATACAAAATTGTCAATCTCAATTCCTCCAACCAGAGCCCCGACCTGTTCCAGTTCTCTGTACATCTGAGCTAAAAGTTGATCATACATGTGGTTCAATAAGCTGTAGTCTTTATCTTTTTCACCGCAGGCTTTCACAATATATCCAGTTATGTATTCTATGTTCTTTAATCCATATGTGGTTGCCTTGATAGGATCATTGCCCAAATCCTCGGCACGTGCATGAGGATCACCAGCACCCACTTTACCGTTCTCTCGTCCGCCTCCGAAGCGGATCATTGGCTCCTTTAATTGCCGTTCTGCAATCTTGTTCAGGTAAGGAAGATCTTCTTCTGCTGTACCAGTGCCCTTAAATTCCCGGTACCCCCATTCAATGGCAAAATAATCATAGGGGCCGATAATAGGAATAGTACGGGCGCCATCACCCGGCTGGGCAATATAGTTGAAACGCCCATAATCCATAATGGAAGCTTCCAAGCCGTATTTATTGGTAAATTCCGGATCACGATATTTTTCTACATCATAGTAATAGGTAGACTTATAGTTGTGACGTAATCCCAGAGTATGACCCACTTCATGGGCTACAACATAACGATTTCTATCTTACATAAATAAATTGTTTTAATTGTGCCTTTCCATCTGT
>CAYUAG010000063.1:21044-22421 GCA_964442615.1 uncultured bacterium | reverse complement strand
TCCTTTCACCACGGCCCAAGATCTCCGGGAGGATTATCCTTTTCCGTTCCTTTGATTTTCAAGTTATTAATCGAAGGCCTTGGTGTAATCTTGCGCCGGTTCAGTATGAACATAGAATTAAGTTAATTGCTAATAGAGGAGTTATATATGACAGAGATATGAATCTGCTTGCAATGGATAAACCTATTATTTCTTTAGCAGTTGATCCTCAAAAGATTGATGATTTTGAAGATGCTGCACAGAAATTATCAAAAGCACTTGCAAAAGAAAAAAATTATTATCTCAAACAGCTACAAGAAAATAAGGAGAAATCATTTACCAGAATGGCAAAAGAGATTACAGAACAACAAAAACACTCACTCTTTAGTTTGGATATTGAGGGATTGATTATTATTAAAGATAGGAAGAGAATCAGGCCATTTGGAGATTTAGCAGTACAGGTACTCGGACTTACCAATATTAAGCATACTGGTGTCTGGGGCATAGAACAAAGTTTCAATCATGTATTGAGTGGCAAAGATGGATGGGCAATTTATCAGAAAAATGGACCGGGTGAAGACTATTTTACCTGTCCTGAATATCCAATTCAAGTTCCTCAGAATGGCAGAGATATTGTTTTAACCATAAATCATTCTTTTCAATCAATTGTGGAAGAAGAGTTATCCAGAGGAGTTGTTAAGCATAAGGCAAAATATGGATCTGCTGTTTTAATGAATCCCTATACAGGGGAAGTATTAGCCATGACTACTATAGTTGGTGATAAATTAAAAAATAAGCAAATTGAATTAGGGGAGTGGATAAAAAATCGGACAACCCAAGTTGCCCATGAACCGGGATCCTGTTTTAAGGTAGTTGCATCTTCTGCTGCGGTACAGGAGAGTGCTTTTTCCCCTAAGTCATTGATTTTCTGTGAAAATGGAAAATATAAGATTGCAGATCATACAATTCATGACCATAATAAAAAATTTACATGGCTGACTTTGAGTCAAGTTTTAGAAAATTCTTCGAATATTGGCATATCAAAAGTAGGGAAAAAACTAGGAAAAGATGTTCTTTATAAATATATTAGAAATTTTGGTTTTGGTAATAGGACAGGTATCAGGCTTCCTGCTGAAGCATGTGGGATTTTAAGACCGGTTTATGACTGGAGTGAGTTTTCCACTTATGCAATTTCTTTTGGACAGGAGATTTCTGCTACTCCTTTACAACTTGCCTGCATGATGAGTGCAATAGCAAATGGGGGAGAACTTATCAAACCCTTTATTGTTAAAGAAATACTTAATAACAGAGGAGAGACGGAGAAGAGATTTACCAGAAATGTGATTAGAAGGGCAATTAGCCAAGAGACTGCAGAAATAATAAAAGAAATGATAGCAA
>CAYUAG010000063.1:0-21034 GCA_964442615.1 uncultured bacterium | reverse complement strand
GATTATACATAAGTTCTTTTGTTGGATTATGGCCAGTAGAGTATCCAAAATTTGTTTTGGTAGTTTTTCTTGATGAGCCAAAAATAAATTACTGGGGAGGAGTCTCTGCTGCACCTATTTTTTCAAATATTGTTTATAGAATATCAGGAGTTTCAGTAAAACCTGAATTTAAAAATGATAGTAATGAAAAGAAACAAAAGAATATATTTATATTCACTAATCTTAATCCCTCAAATGATATGACTGATCATCGAGAACATATTAGTATTAAAAATAGTGAGGAGTTGGAAAAAACTAATAGAGTGTCTTCACCATATCATATGCCTGATTTAAAAGGTTTAAGTATAAGGGGTGCATTGAGAATCATTAGTGAGTATGGAATAAAAGTAGAAGTAGAGGGTAATGGAATAGTGATTAACCAATACCCTTCTCCAGGGAAGGATTTAAGAAAAGTAGAAGTTTGCAAGCTGATGTGTAAACATAAAGAGATGATTGATTAATATGAACTTAAAGAATTTATTGAAAAATGTGAAATACCAGGCTCGAAATGTAGTGGAGGATTTTTCCATTAAAGGGATTTCCTCTGATTCCAGAAAAATTGAAAAAGGAGATTTATTTATTGCAGTAAAAGGCTTTGAATCTGATGGTCATGATTTTATTGACCAAGCAATTAATAGAGGAGCAGCAGTAGTAATTGCAGAAAAATATAATGGAGAGAAGAATGTCCCCCTGATACTTGTGGATAACAGTCGTAAAGTCAGGGCAGAGATAGCCAGAAGATTTTTTGGTAATCCTTCTGGAGAGATAGATATAATTGGTATAACTGGTACAAATGGAAAAACTACTGTCTCTTTTATAATTGAATCAATTTTACAAGCTCATGGATTGAGTACTGGATTACTCAGTACTCTTTATTATAGATGGAACCAGAAAGAATTTCCTGCTCAACGGACAACTCCTGACTCCATAGAACTTTTTAAATATTTATGGACTATGAAGAACCAGGAGATTAAATCTGTAGTGATGGAGGTATCTTCTCATGGACTTAGTTTACATAGAGTTGAGGGATTGAAATTTAAAGCTGCGATATTCACCAATATTTCCCGTGATCACCTGGAGTTCCATGAAAGTATGGTAGATTATGCGGAGGCAAAGTCAAAGCTTTTTAGCATGCTAAGATCGGATGGAGTAGGTGTGATAAATGGTGACGATACCTATGCTAAAAAGATGATAAATGCAGCAAACCAGAAAGTAGTTACATTCGGAGAAAAATCGGATAATGATTATCATATTAGAAATATTAATAATACAAAAGAATCTTCCAGTTTTACACTGGAATTTAATCATAAACAGGTTAAGATAAAATCCACTTTAAAGGGACATTTTAATATATTTAACTGTGCGGCTGCAGCAGTTACTGGTATTGAGATGGGATATGATATATCTACGGTAAAAAGGGGTATAGAGCAACTTAAGAGAGTACCAGGACGAATGGAATACATTGAATCTAAAAAGGGATTCCTGGTTATAGTTGATTATGCTCATACTCCTGATGCTGTAGGGAATATTTTAGCTGAAGCGAAAAAATTTACCAATAATCGATTGATTGTTGTTTTTGGTTGTGGTGGAGAACGAGATAAAGGGAAGCGACCTCTTATGGGGAGAAAGGCAGTAGAATTTGCAGATTATACTATAGTAACCACGGATAATCCCAGAAGAGAAAATCCTTCTGAAATTATATCAGATATTATGAAAGGGATTAAAACGAAAAAAAAGGTTAAAATAATTGAGGATAGAAAACAGGCTATTCATTATGCTCTTGATATTGCCAATAAAAATGATACTGTGGTTTTATTAGGAAAAGGACATGAAACCTATCAAGAGGTTGGCACTGAGAGAATTCCCTTTGACGATAAAAAAGTAGCAGAAGAATATTTGGAGTAGTAGTTTGGATCTTTCCTTACAACATATTTGTGACTTTTTAGGTATTGAAGGTTGTGAGAAGAATAATCAAAAAGTAACAGGAATCTCAATTGATTCCAGAACTTTGAAGAAGGGGGATCTTTTTGTTGCTTTAAAGGGGGATACATTCAATGGGCATCAATTCATAGAAGAATCCTTTAAAAAAGGTGCAACTGCGGTTGTGGCTGATAAAAAATATTTTGTATCAGGGAATATAAATGGTAAAGGAATTTTTTTACAAGTAAACAATACCTTAAAAGCTCTTCAACAAATGGCAAAGAGTTATCGAGATGTTTTTGATATCCCAGTAATTGCAGTTACTGGAAGCAATGGTAAAACTACAACCAAGGAGATGATTGCTAATATTCTTTCCACAAAATATAAAGTAGCTAAGTCAGAAGGAAATTATAATAACCATATAGGTGTTCCTTTGAGTATTTTGAGATGGGATAGGAAATGTGAGGTAGCAGTTATAGAGCTCGGTACAAATCATTTTGGAGAGATCGACTTATTAAGTAAAATATCAAAACCAACTCATGGAGTAATTACCAATATTGGCAAAGCCCATCTGGCATTTTTTGATTCATTGGAGGGTGTAACCAAAGCAAAAAAAGAACTTTTAGATCACTTAAATCCAGATGGATATGCATTTTTAAATGGAGATGATCCCTATCTGTATCCATTAAGAAATATATGTGAGAATACTATTATGTTTGGATTCAGCAATAGATGTAATTTGAGAGGGCATGATTCCAGAGTTGATTCTGAGGGATTTCCTTCTATGAAAATTGGGGATAAAGAAGTAAAATTATTAATTCCAGGAATGCATAATTTAAGTAATAGTCTTGCTGCTATTGCTGTTACCAAATCATTACATATTAATGAGGATAATATTTATAAAATACTCAGAAATTATCAACCTATTGAGAAGAGAATGAATATAGTAACCATAGGTGATATGAAGGTTATTAATGATACCTATAATGCCAATCCTAGTTCTATGCTTGAGAGTTTAAAGACATTGAAAGTCGTTACTAATAAAAGTAGTCGTAGTATAGCTGTTTTAGGAGATATGATGGAGCTTGGCTCACATAGCAAATCAGAACATAGAAATATAGGTGAAAAGGCATTAAAGATTGGAATTGATGCACTTTTTTGTTTTGGAGATATGGGAGAATATGTATACGAGGGAGCTTTACATTTGGGAATGAAGAACATCTACTACTATTACGACAAAGTCAGGTTATTAGTAGATTTAATTAACTTTATAAAGAAGGGGGATGTTATTTTAGTTAAAGGAAGTAGAGCAATGAAGATGGAAGAGATAATTGAGGGATTAAAAGAAAGGATGTAAATTAGGAGTAGCAGTAATGTTATATCATTTATTATATCCATTACGTGAAAGTTTTATTGGATTCAATCTCTTTGGGTATATAACCTTCAGATCAGCTGCTGCAGCTATTACAGCCCTTTTTCTTACTTTTTTAATTGGCCCACACATAATTGAATGGTTAAGAAAAAAAGAGTTTTTGGAGACAATTAGGGAAGAGACACCAAATACCCACAAGACAAAAGCTGATACACCATCAATGGGTGGCTTAATAGTGCTTATTGCAGTATTATTGCCAGTTTTACTATTTGCAAAATTGGATAACAGATATATTCAGTTAATTCTACTTGCAACTGCATGGATGGGAATTGTTGGGTATTGGGATGATTATTTAAAAGTAATAAAGAAGTATCCCAAAGGTTTGATTGGAAGATATAAATTGGTTGGTCAAGTTTTTTTAGGTGTTTTTATAGCATTAGCTGTAACTTATTCTCAGGAATATGAAGGTATTGAGTGGTATACATCCGTACCTTTTTTTAAAAATTTACTATTCAATCTTGGTTGGTTCTATGTACCGTTTGTTATTATAGTTATAACTGGTACTTCAAATGCAGTAAATCTTACTGACGGCTTGGATGGATTAGCTATAGGATTGGTTGCTATAGCAACTTTGGCTTGGGCTGGAATGAGTTATGTGTCGGGAAGAGCAGATTTCAGTCAGTATTTGAATATTGTATATTTAAAAGGATCTGGAGAATTAACTATATATTGTGGAGCTTTAATAGGTGCTTCCTTAGGATTTTTATGGTTTAACAGTCATCCAGCATCAATTTTCATGGGTGATACAGGAGCACTATCACTAGGAAGTGGTCTTGGTACCATGGCAGTTTTACTTAAGAAAGAGCTGCTTGTTCCTTTGGTATGTGGAGTTTTTTTTGCTGAGATTATTTCAGTTATTTTGCAAGTAGGTTCTTATAAATGGCATAAAAAGAGAATTTTTAAAATGGCACCCCTCCATCATCATTTTGAATTAAAGGGTTGGGCTGAGGAGAAAGTAGTAACCCGGTTTTGGATTATAGGAATACTATTAGCACTTTTAACCCTCAGTACTTTTAAAGTTAGGTAGGTGAAACAGTTGTCTTTCTTAGTTAACTATTTAAAAAATAAAAAAATAACTGTATTAGGAGCAGGCAGTAGTGGTATAGCTGTAGCCAGACTTTTAAAAAAGAATGGAGTGAATGTTTTTATTAGTGAAAGTCAGTCAGAAAATTGTAAATGGAGAGAAAAAAAGGTATTAATGACGCAGAATATTCCTTTCGAATTTGGTGGGCATACAGATATAATATACAGAGCTGATCTTTTTGTTGTAAGTCCTGGGATTTCATTGGATGGTGAGTTGTTTAAAAAGGCTAAAAATAAGGAGATATCTGTTTATGGTGAACTGGAAGTTTCTTCCTGGTATTGCAAAGCACCCATTATTGCGGTCACAGGTTCTAACGGGAAATCTACAACCACAGAATTAATAGGAGATATATTTAAGTGTTCAGCCAGAAAGAATGAAGTGGTAGGGAATATAGGCAGGCCATTTGCTGAGGTTGCAGATTCTATTCACAAGGAGAGTACAGCTATTGTTGAGGTAAGCAGTTTTCAATTAGAGACTATAAAGAGTTTTCATCCCAGGGTGGCAGTTTTTTTGAATCTAACCCCTGATCACTTGGATAGACATGGTTCAATGAGAGAGTATGGTGGTTTAAAGGCTAGAATATTTAAGAATCAAACTTCATCTGATTATTTAATTTATAATGGAAGCGATGAATATGTATCAGGGCTCATTCAGAATTCGAAAAGTAAAAAAATAGTGTTTAATAAAAAAGATACAAGAAAATCCTGTGGATATATTAAGGATGGGAAAATAATAGTGGAATTTGAGAATGAAAAGGAGGAATTGGTTAATTTAGGTGAAATGAAAATAAAAGGAGAACATAATGCTGCCAATGGAATGGCAGCGGCACTTTGTGCACGAATAATGAATATTGATTGGGATAGTATTCGAAGTTCCTTAAAAAATTTTAAAGGATTACCGCATAGAATGGAATTTGTAAGAAGAAGGAATAATGTTGATTGGATTAATGATTCAAAAGCAACTAATGTTGATTCTGTATGGTATGCACTGGGAAGTTTTAACAATCCTGTAATTCTCATAGCAGGAGGTAGAGATAAAAATGCTGATTTTTCCAAACTTTATGACCAGGTTGTAGAAAAAACAAAACAAGTAATACTTTTAGGAGAAGCAGCTCCTAAGATGAAAAAGGTATTTAAAGATATCTCCTTAAAGATAGTTGGTAGTTTGGAGGAAGCTGTGAAGGAAGCAGACAGAGTAGCAGAACCAGGGGATAGTGTTTTACTTTCACCATCGTGTACAAGTTTTGATATGTTCTCTAATTTTGAGGAGAGAGGTAATAGATTCAAAACATTAGTAAATAATTTATAATGAGTAATATGATAAGAATAAGAGAAAAGAGAATAGATGTAATACTGCTTATAGCAGTAATAATTCTGGTGTTAATAGGTATTATGATGGTTTATAGTTCAAGTTCATACAGAGGTGCTGAACGGTACAATGATCCTTTTCAATTTGTTAAACAACACATCCTGAGAGTTGTAATAGGATTAATATTACTTTTTATTGTTTCAAAGATCGATTATAGGATGTTCTATATAGTTGCACCCTTTCTTTTTTTAATTGGATTAGGTTTACTCTTTTTAGCTTTAATGTCACCAGAGTTCCATAGTAGCAACAGGTCAGTTGTCTTTTTTGGAAAGAGATTTCAACCATCAGAAATCACGAAACTATTTTTGATCATTTATCTTGCTGCAGTTTATAGAAAGGGTAATGAATCTCCTGGTTTGTCTGGTAAGCCTCTGTTAGTACATTACTGTTGTTTTCTTTTAGCAGTAGTTTTGATTTTTTTGGAGCCAGATCTGGGAACAGCAGTTGTGTTGTTCATGATTGGATTTGTCCTATTTATATTAGGAGGAGTTAAATGGAAACATCTTTTTTTAATGATATTGCCACCTGTAGTCATGCTTTTCATAAGTTTGATGATTTTTGATTATCAGCGGAGTAGAATTTCAAGTTTTATTGATTCGGTGGTAAATCCAGAAAATGCCTGTTATCAAATAAAACAATCCATAATTGGATTGGCACATGGTGGTATTTGGGGAGTTAGTTATGGAGGAGGAAAGCAGAAATTGTTTTTTCTACCAGAACCATTTTCAGATTTTATATTAGCCAGTGTGGGGGAGGAGTTAGGTTTTATTGGAATCCTGTTTATTTTTATTCTTCTGGTTATAATTATATGGCGTAGTATTCGTATAGCAGTATCAGCAGATGATCAATTTGGCTATCTCTTAGTAGGCGGAATAGTAACAATGATAATAATAAATGCAATTTTAAATAGTGGAGTAGTAGTAAATCTTTTACCTACTACTGGGCTTCCTTTTCCCTTTCTGAGTTATGGAGGTTCTTACCTTATAACAGATTTAATTGGGATAGGGATTATTTTGAATGTTTCCAAGAAAATTTCTCCCAAAGGAGTATGATAAATTGCTTGAAACATTGGAAAATAAATCTACAAATAGCAAATCATTGGTTTTGCTTTTCACTGGTGGAGCAACAGGAGGTCATCTCTATCCAGCTCTTACAATTGCTGATGAGATTGAAAAATATAGTAACTGTACAATTGGGTATGTAGGCAGCAGAAAGGGCATCGAAGCTAAAATTATCCCTGATAAAGGCTATCCATTTTTTAGAGTTTGGATAAGTGGAATTAAAAGAAAAAGATTTATTAGTAATATACTTCTTCCTGTAAAAATTGTTGTATCCTTATTTCAGGCATTGAAAGTAATTATTACCTTTAAACCGGAAATAATTATAGGTACAGGTGGATATGTAAGCTGGCCTGTATTGACAGCTGGCATAATTTTAAGAAAAAAGATTATAATTCAGGAACAGAATCAATTTCCAGGCTTGGTAAACCGATTAATTGCTCCTTTTGCAGATTCTGTACATTTAAGTTTTGAGAGTTCGAGTAAATATTTTAAGAAAAAAAGTAATCTCCAGGTTAGTGGTAATCCTACTCGTAGTGATTTAGAAAAAAAGAATATAGAGGAAAGTTATGAATATTTTGAGCTTGATAAAAGTAAAACAACTTTGTTTATTTTTGGAGGCAGTCAGGGATCGTTGTTTATAAATAAAACAATTATTCGATATTTACCCGTGTTAATACAAGACCCTGCTAACCAGATACTCTGGTCAACTGGAGATACATGGTATGCATGGATAAAAAAGGAAGTTAAGAAATATTCCCAAGTAAAAGTCTATCCTTATATAAAGGAGATTGGATGTGCTTATACAATTTGCGATCTTTTAATCTGCCGGGCTGGGGCTACCACAGTTGCGGAAATAACAAGATTAGGTGTTCCAACTGTATTTATCCCTTTATCAACCGCTGCTGCAGATCATCAGTTGCATAATGCAAAAATTTTGTCTGAATCTAAAGCTTCAGAAATGGTTCTTGAAAATGAGGTTGAAGACAGATTTGTTAAAGTTATTTGTAATCTGCTGAATGATGAAGAGAAAAGGAAGCAAATGGGTCAAAGGGCTAAAACATTTAGCAGCCCCAATGCTGCAGAAATTATCGCCAGAGATATTTTAAAAAAAGGAGAAAACTTTTAGTGTAATGGTTAATTATGACTATTTCATAGTTAATTAAAGGAGATGAATTATGAAAAAAAATTTAAATATATTGATAGCAGATAATCATAGTATTGTTGTTACTGATTTGAAGGATCAATTAAATGGATGGGGTTATGATGTTTTTACTTCAAATGGAAATAATTCTATTACCAATCATTGGATTAAGAAGAATAATCTTGATGCTATAATAATTGACGATGATTTTCCCAAAATGGAAGCAGGAATCAATACTGCTTTTAAAATATCACAGCGATTACATATTGGAGTTATCCTTTTATGTGCCTGGATGAGTGAAGAGATTGAAAAAATGAGTTCAGGACTTGATTCATTTTATTGTTTATCAAAACCGTTTACCAATGAAGAGTTGCAAAAATGTTTGGACTTAATATTAAAAAAACAGAATAATTAAAATTTATAGAGGAGCATCAAAATTTTAGGGAGAACAAGAAAAATTCATTTTATTGGGATTGGTGGAATAGGGATGAGTGGAATTGCTGAAGTTCTTATTAATTTGGGATTTACAGTAACAGGCTCAGATCTTAGACTTTCTTCAATTACCAATCACCTTGAAAAGCTTGGGGCCGTTATTTCAAAGGGTCATGATCCTAATAATGTAGCAGATGCAGATGTAGTAGTTTATTCATCTGCAGTTAAAAGGGATAATGTGGAAGTGCAATATGCTGATTCCAAGAAGATTCCGGTGATTCGCAGAGCTGAGATGTTAGGTGAGTTGATGCGTATGAAACTGGGTATTGCAGTTGCCGGCACCCATGGTAAAACCACCACAACCTCAATGATTGGAATGATTTTACAAAAGGGGGAAATAGATCCTACTTTAATTGTAGGGGGAAGGGTGCGTAGTTTAAAAACTAATGCCAAGCTTGGTAGTAGTGAATATATAGTTGTTGAGGCAGATGAGTTTGATCGTTCCTTCTTGAAATTAGTACCTAATATAGCAATTATCACAAATATAGAATCAGATCATCTGGATTGTTATAAAGATCTGGAAGAAATTAAGAAAACATTTTTAAAGTTTGCAAACAGTGTTCCTTTTTATGGATTGGTTATATTTTGTCTTGATGAAAAAACCTTACAGGAGATAATGCCCTATTTTGAACGAAGGATTATGACCTATGGATTAAATCCTCAGGCTGAAGTACGGGCTGTTGATTTAAGTTCAGATAAGTTCAATATTGATTTTAATGTCGTATGGAAGAATAAAAATCTCGGTAGAATAAAATTGAAGCTTCCAGGTGAACATAATGTAAAGAATAGTCTGGCTGCTATTGCTACAAGTTTGGAATTTAAGATTCCATTTAAAAAAATCAAGGAAGCGTTGGAAGAGTTTAGGGGAGTACATAGAAGATTTGAGATTAAGGCAGACAGGGATGATATATTAGTTGTTGATGATTACGCCCATCATCCAACTGAAATAAAAGCGAGTTTAAAAGGTGCAAGAAAAGGATTTAAGAAAAGAATAATTGCTGTGTTTCAACCGCACTTATATTCCAGAACCAGAGATTTTTATCATGATTTTGGTCAATCCTTTTTTGATGCAGATATACTTATTGTTACAGGCATTTATCCGGCAAGAGAAAAGCCAATAAAAGGAGTGAGTGGGGAGACTGTTGCAAATGAGGCCCTCCGACTTGGTCATAAACAGGTTTTATATATTGAGGATAAAATAGAAGTAACCAAAAAATTGCATGAGATAGTAAAAAAAGGTGATTTGATAATTACAATTGGAGCAGGAGATATTTGGAAGGTAGGGGAGACATTTATTAAAGAGTATTGGTAATGAAAATAATAAAAAGTCAACAATTTCAGAGGTTAAAGGAAGTATTTAAGGGAGAAATATTGATTGATGAACCCTTGAAAGATCATACCTCTTTTAGAATTGGCGGACCTGCGGATTATTATGTTTATCCAAATGATTGGGATGATTTAAAAAACCTCCTTATATTTTGCAATGAAGAGCAGATCAAGAGATTTGTTATTGGAAATGGTACAAATTTATTAGTACATGATGATGGATTTCGTGGAATTGTAATAGATTTAGGCAGAGGTTTTAATACAATTCAATCTACAGGATTAGTTGTCTATGTTGGTGCTGGTGTTTCTATTAATGATTTGTTGAAATATTGTGTAGAGAGGGGTCTTTCCGGTATGGAGCCATTAATAGGTATTCCAGGGCAAATAGGAGGAGCAATATGTCAGAATGCCGGGGCTTGGGATATGGAGATAAGTAATAATCTTCTTACAGTAGAAATATTAGATGAGTATGGAACCGAAGAGAAGATAAACCATGATGAAATTGAATTTGGATATAGATATACAGATTTACCTGAAAAGGGAGTAATAGTCGGGGCTAGTTTCCAGCTCAAAGAGGGTAATCCCAAAGAAATGGCTGAGAAACAGAGAGGGTATATGAAGAAAAGAAAGAAGAGACAGCCGCTAAGTTTACCATCGGCAGGTTCAATTTTTAAAAGTCCTTCCGGTAATTATGCTGGAAGAATTATTGAAGAAGCGGGGTGTAAAGGAATTAGAATTGGGGATGCAATGGTTTCAAAGAAGCATGCTAATTTTATTATAAATGTGGGAAATGCTACAGCAGTGGATGTAAGTCGGGTGATTGAAGAAGTAGAAAAAATTGTGTTGAAAAGATTTGATATACAACTTGAAACAGAAATACACAGATTAGGATTTGATGATGAAGGAGGGATATAGATTATTGGATGATGTGACAAGAAAAATGGTTCTGTTTATATGTTTTTGTATAGTTGTATTTTTTTGCTATTGTATAGGTGTTAAATATAGCAAATGGATTTCTAAATCAGAACAATTTTGTCTTCAGAAGATAATGGTTAAGGGAAATCTTTATTTTTCAGAAGAGGAAATACTCCAACAGTGTGGAATTAAGAAAGATGAATCAATTTGGAATATAGATTTAGAAAGTATAAATGAAAATTTAGAAAAGAATCCCTTTTTGGATAAGATTCATATTTATAGATATTTTCCAGATGAATTGGTTATATCAGTGCAAGAGAAGAGGCCTATTGCTTTACTCAAGGTTAATGGTACATTTCTTACAATTGATAGGGATGGATTAGTGCTCCCTTCAAAAATTGGCAAAATGTATGATTTACCTTTGATTTCAGGTGACTTTAAGGGAAGTATTGGAGTGGGGTATAAAGCCGGGGGAAAAAAATTGAAATTCACCTTAGGTCTGTTAAATATGATAATTAACTGCAGACCAAAGTTATATAGTGAGATCTCTGAGATTATGTTAAAAGAGGAAGATAAAGTATTATTCTATACCACTAGATATGGTATTCCTGTGAAAGTAGGAAGAGGTAAATGGATTTATAAAATTAATTGTTTGGCAGAAATTATAGATAAATTAATAAAAAATAAAGAGTTAAAAGAAACAAAATATATTGATCTTAGATATCAAGATCAGGTTATTGTTGGCAAAAGGATATAGTTTTATGTTTGATATTAAAGAAAGTTTTAAAAAGAATATTATTGCCAGCTTGGATATAGGTACTCATAAAATTTGTGCAGTAATTGGTGAAATAGGTGAAAATGAAGTTATACGAATCTTGGGGGCAGGAATAAGCTCATCTCAGGGATTACGACATGGAGCAGTGGTGAATCTTGATGCTGCAGTAAAATCAATAAAAAGGGCAGTGCATGAGGCTCAATTAACCGCAGGAGTTAAGATTAATGATGTAATTGTGGGTATAGCTGGAGAACATATTAAAGGATTTAACAGCAGAGGTATGGTTGCTGTATCCAAATCTGGGAGTGAAATCGTTCAGAATGATGTAGATAAGGTGCTTAAGGCTGCCAAAGCAATAGCATTACCCAAAGATCGCATAGTATTGCATCGTATACCGCAAGAGTACATTGTTGATAATCAGCATGGAATTGAAAATCCGATTGGAATCAAAGGAGTAAGATTGGAAGCTGAGATTCATATTGTAACTTGTTCTGAAACAGCGGTTCAAAATATAACCAACAGTGTTAGAAAGGTAGGATTAAGGCCAACATGTCGTGTATTGGAATCCTTAGCTTCAAGTTATGCTGTTCTTGATAAAAGTGAGAAAGATCTGGGAGTAGCATTGATTGATCTTGGTGGTGGTACAACTGATTTAATTATTTTTTCTAATGGATCAATAAGACATACTGCTGTCATATCTCTGGGAGGAGAAAATGTAACTAAAGATATTGCTTTAGAATTAAGAACTCCTCCGGAAGAAGCTGAAGAGTTAAAAAGAAAATTTGGTTCTTGTTATAAAGATAGTATTTCAAGAACGGAAATATTCACTGTTCCAGGTATTGGGGGACGACCTCCCAGGGAAGAGAGACGGGAAGAATTAGCTAAAATCATTCAACCCAGAATGGAAGAGTTATTTTCTTTAGCAGCCAAGGAGATAAAACGTTCTGATTATAATGAAAAGATTAGAGCTGGAGTTGTTTTAACAGGAGGTGGTTCTTTATTAGAAGGTTGCAGAGAGTTAGCAGAGGAAATATTTGGAGTTCCAGTAAAAATTGGTATCCCAATAGGAGTGAGAGGTTTGAATGAAACCGTAAACAGCCCTGTTTTTGCTACTGGTATTGGATTAATACTTTATAAAGCACAAAAAGAGGATGAAAAATTTGAAGAATTAGATGATTTTGAAAATGAAGGATTTAAGGGTTTATTACAGAGAATAAAGAGATTTCTTCATGAGAATTTTTAGTTTTAAGAAGGAGGCCAAATAATGATAAAAAATGATAAGATTAATAATGAAGGTAATAAAACATTGATGTTTGATTTTGAGGATGAAAAGAGAAAACCTGTGGATATTAAAGTTATTGGTATTGGAGGTGGAGGTGGTAATGCAATTAACCGTATGATAGAAGAAAATCTTGAAGGTGTGGATTTTATTACCATGAATACTGATTTACAAGTTTTAGAAAATAACATGTCTACTAATATTGTTCAGTTAGGAAAAAAATTAACCAATGGCCTTGGTACAGGTGGAGATCCGCAAATAGGGCGTAAAGCTATAGAAGAAAGTAAAGATGAGGTTATTGAAAAACTTGCTGATGCTAATATGGTATTTATAACCTGTGGTATGGGGGGAGGAACAGGTACAGGTGCTTCTCCCATGGTAGCAGATATTGCCAAAGATCTAGGAGCATTAACAGTGGGAATAGTGACAAAGCCCTTTGGGTTTGAAGGATTGTATAGAATGGATAAAGCACTTAAGGGTATTGAACAATTAAAAGATAATGTAGATACCTTAATTGTTGTACCAAATCAGAAACTTTTGGAATTAGTATCAAAACAAACATCACTGAAAGATGCTTTTAAAGTTGCTGATGGAGTATTATTTCATGCAACTAAAGGAATTTCTGATTTAATAAATAAACCAGGATTAGTAAACCTTGATTTTGCTGATGTAAAGAGTATAATGTTAGAGATGGGTGATGCCTTGATGAGTTCAGGGAGCTCATCTAATGCGGAACAAAGAGGTAGAGAAGCTGCAGAAGAAGCAATTTCAAGTCCTCTTATTGAAGATGATTCAATTAAAGGTGCAAAAGGTACCATAATTAATATAACTGGTGGAGAAGATCTTAATATAAATGATATTAACGAGGCAACTTCCGTTGTTTATAATGAGGTTGGACCTGAATCGAGAATAATATGGGGTGCAGTTATAGATCCTGAACTTAAAGGTGAAGTTAATGTTACTGTAATTGCAACAGGTCTTAACAAAGATAAGTTGGAAGCTGGATACTGTAAAAGCGAGGTAAATAAAAATGAAAATAATTTTCCCAAAGAAACAAAAAATGATATTCCCATATTTCAGCAGATAGAATCTGATCCCTTGGAACAAGCAATGGGAGATACTTTTGGAAATGATGGGGGAATTAATCTTTCAGATTCTGACAAATAAACTAGAAATTTTTTTTATTGGTATAGCAAACTGAATAAATTGATTAACTAAATTAGTGGATTGTTTTAAAAATTATAACTTATGCAATAATCATCTAAACGCTTCCCCTCTACCTGCTAATCATCGACCTCCTGCAGGTAGTAGGGGAAGTTGTTTTAATTAAGGTATAAAGTACAGGTAAAAGTAGATGGAGAAAAGAATAACTGATTTTATTACAAAATTTAAAAGAAGAACCAAAAGAATTATGGTTTATGCTCTTATTGGGAGAGCTGGAAGCGGTAAGAGTTTTAGAGCCAAATTAATATCAAGAAAGTATAAAATTGATTATATAATTGATGATGGTTTACTTATTAAAGATAACTATATAATTTCTGGTAAGTCTGCTAAAAGGGAAGAAACTCGTACCAAAGCTGTTAAAAGATCAATATTTTTTTATGATGATCATAAAAATGAGGTTAAAGAGGAGATAAAGAAATATAAACCCAAATCAATACTAATTTTAGGGATTTCAGAAAAGATGATAAAACGAATCTTAGACAGACTTGAGCTTCCAGAACCAGTAAAGACAATTTATATAAATGATATTGCAACTCCGGATGAAATTATACGTGCGAAAAGTATAAGAAAGCAGCAGGGAAAACATGTTATCCCTGCCCCTGTTTTAGAAGTGGAGAAAGATTCTGCCCATTATATAATTGATACCTTAAAACTTTTTTTCCTTGATCATGGTAAATTTAAAAGAAAGAAGAAAGTTTTTGAGAAGACAATAGTTCAGACACCTTATGTACGTGGTAAATTGTATATTTCAGAAGAAGCTTTGACTCAAATGATTCTTCACTGTGTTAATGAATATGATACTAGTATTCATTTAGAAAAGGTTGTTATAAGAAAAAGTCCAGATGGTTATTATATTAATTTGAGAATAGTTTTACCTATTAAGGGAAATATTCCTAGTGATTTAGAGAAGCTGCAGAGTTATATTATAAAAAATATTGAAACCTATACTGGTGTATATATCAAAGAATTAAATATTATTGTTGATAAAATGAAAAATAACACTCAGGGTAAAATTAAATGATTAGAGCCGTGGCTCTCATATCATCAGGTTTGGATAGTATTCTTGCCGCACAAATTGTTAGTAACCAATATATTGCGGTTAAAGGAGTTTTATTCTATTTTAGTTTCGATAATCTCTATACTAAAATAAAAAATGGAGAAATTGACAGTATTCTCGATCCTTTAAGTATTTCAATTGATAAAATAGATCTTTCAGATAGAATGGTCAAACTTTTACAAAAAAAACCAAAGCATGGATTTGGAAAAGGAATTAATCCTTGTATTGACTGCCATATTGTGATGTTAGAAATGGCCCATCAATTTATGAAGGAGATAGGAGCTAATTTTTTAATAACCGGGGAAGTTGTTGGCCAGCGTCCCATGTCTCAGAAAGAATCTGAAATCCGTCATATTGATAAGTCAACTAATTTAAAGGGTTTAATACTGCGACCTCTTTCTGCAAAATTGTTGGATGAAACTTTACCGGAGAAAAAGGGCTGGGTGGATAGAGAAAAATTGTATGATATATCAGGACGATCAAGAAAAAGACAATTTGAATTAGCTGGGAAATTAGGAATAAAAAAGTACGGCACGCCTGCAGGTGGTTGTATTTTAACCGATCCCGGATTTGCAAAACGGGTAAAGGCTTTTAGAGAAAAAAGAGGTAAAGAGAAATTAAGCAGGGAAGAATTAACTTTAATGCGGTTGGGACGTCATTTTTGGGCGGGGGATAGGGTACAGGTTGTGGTAGGCAGAAATGAAGATGAGAATAAAATTCTGGAATCCTTTACCGATAAAAGATGGATTTTTGAAGCAGTTACTCTGCCTGGTCCACTTGTTTTGGCCTCAGGTATTGAGGGGAGCGAAGATATACAACTAGTCGGGAGTTTTGTTTCCCGATATTGTTCAAAAAAAGAATCACTGTTAGTAAAAGTTAAATATGAAAATAAAGAGAAGGGAATGAGTGGAGTTTTGGATGCTTCTCCGGTTGCGGAGGAAGAATTGAAGGCTTGGAGAGTTTAGAGCAAGGAATAGGGAAAAGGGGGTATCTGGTGTCGTCCTGAAAAAAGTTTACAGTTTTTCAAGTAAGTCCCTCCGGAATGACAAATTGTTTTGAATCATACATAGAGAACTATTTTCTGACCTTTGACTACTGACTTTTGGTCTCTACCCGCGAAGGATCTAAAGCTCTTGATGTCCTTATCTTTTATCTTTTTCTCCCTTCTCTATATTCCATTCACTTACGAACTAGTATAATCAATCTCAGAACCTAACAGACTGTGAGGAATCAGGTATATGATGAGAGTAATAACCGAAGCTGCAAGAATCCAGTAAGGTTTATCTATTTTTTTGCGATTTTTATACCAGGCAAGTATCCAGAATATCATTGAAAACAAGGTTTTATTGTCGGTTAGGTCAGTACCAAAAGGAAAACCAGCCCATAAGCTTCCGAAAGCAAATTTTTGCATTAAGGGTCCCAGAATAAAGCCGCCTATAAAAAGAAATAGTATGGTAAGTTTTGTATAGCTGAGGATATGATTTCTTTTTGTCAGAACTTCTATTCCGGTTCTGGTGGAAAACAGCATAGCCAGAAACATAACGATAATATGAGGAATTAATATCCAGACTGGAACCTCACCTTTAAAGCGGATTATGATAGGTTCTTCATCAGTCAAAGAAACAGTTTTTTTATTTTTCAACAAAACGAAATAGGCGATTTTCCCTGCCGGGGGCTGGGAAGGTAAATGAGCAGTTAAAAGGCTGTTGTCTCTTTTCATTGGTATGGTTTTCCATTCATCATGAGATTTATAGCGTTTGAATTTTACCAATCCCTGCAGAGAGGTATCCGATGTTTCGATCCGCACAGGACAATTCTTCCCTGTCTCCCAGCTTCGGAATAGAGTATACGTAACATTATTTCCTGATACTATTTTCTCTCCGGAAATGGGATAAGTAGGTCCGGTTTTTCTTTGAAAATAGGCTGAAAAAAGGGTAATGATTATGGCTGTTGTCCAGAGTATTATGTTTTTTTTCAACAATATCCCCTTCTTACTCTGTAGTTTAGACCGAAATTGAATAGAATATTATACAAATAAAGTTAATTTATATTTCTGTCAAACTCTCAAGATTACCTATCGGACTAGCTTCCCTGTTTTCCTTGGTGATCTGTATTCTTTCTTCAGCTGTTTGTAGAATTTTGTATAACATTTGTGAATATGAAAGTCCAGCCAACTTTGCCATTTTAGCTAAATGTCCATCCCAGCACCAACCTGGATTTGGATTTACTTCCAGTAATCTGGGTGTTTTATTTTTATCCAATCTCCAGTCAAATCTTGTATAATCCCTGCACCCCAGACGATCAAAGAGCTTTAGACAGCTTGCTACTAAGAACCGATTTGCTTCCTCCGGCAGGTTTGCTGGTATGGATTTAATATTCCAGTAGGGAGAATCTGGATTCCATTTGGCCTCATATCCGCAGATTTTTGGTAAGCCCGGAGGTAGTACGGAATAATCCTCTTCAATGATTGGTAAAACTAAGTAAGATTCAGGAGGATTTCCAATGATCCCCATACTTATGTCATTTCCAGTTAAGAACTGCTCTGCTATAATAGGCTTATTATAGCCAAACTTTTCTCTTACAAATAAGATTGCGTTTTCTAATTCTTCCACATTATTACACACACTGTTTTTGGTAATGCCAAAACTTGAATCCCCAAAATTCGGTTTTACTATAACCGGAAAACCAATTTGCAATTCAATATAGGTAACATCTTCTGGTGTAATAATAAATGCTTCCGGAACCGGAATATCCATTTCCTTAGCTATTCCCCTTACTAAGGATTTATCATAACAATAAGCAAGACACTGCGGATTTCCCCCAGAATAGGGAATATTAAAAATTTCAAGTAAAGATGGAACGTGTAATTCTTTGGTAGGATCATTATTTAATCCTTCATCACACAAGTTAAAGACAAAATCAATTTTATTTTTTTTATTTTGTAAATCATGTATTAAAGTATTATGTGAATCCAGATAAATAAAATTGTATTCCTCCAATTCTGAAAGGGCTTTTTTCAATTCATTAATTGTAAAAAAATCATCTTCATCAAATATGGCATTAGGTTTGGTTACATCTGATCTGTTCGGATCTCCCATTACCACCGCAATGGTTTTAGTTGTTAGCCCGGATTTTCTTTTTACTGTCCATTCTTTTTTAATGCAGGAGCTTACTAGGATTCGTTGGGCCATCATTCCAAGATCTTGATTCCTCTGGGAGTCAGGTTTTAATTCCTGATGAAACTGGATATTGCTAAATCCTATTTTATTAAGTAAATCTTCAATACTATTTTTTGAATACAATCTTTCTGCATAAAATTGATCAGCAATAACCCCCTTCTTAACATGGTTTATTACTTCTCTTGAAATCAATCTCTTTTTATCTTCAGATAGAGAACGCTCTCTGCATACAAAATAATTTTTATCAATCCATTCCCAACTTCTAGGTTGGTAATTTTTACTCATGTAATTGCCATCTGTTAAATCAATTAATAACTTTCCAAAAGGTTGAAGCACACGTTTTACTTCTTCCAACACCTGTTTATCATCATTTACTGATTCAAAATAGCCAAAACTATTACCAGCGAATATTACAAAATCGAAAGTATCTGTTGTAAAAGGTAATTTTCTGGCATCCCCTTCTCGAAAAACAACATTTAGTCCTTCTTTTTTATTTATTGATTTTGCTCTATTGATTAGATAATGAGATCTGTCAAGTCCAAATAAATTGGAATATCCTCGTCTGGATAGTTCAAGAGTATGTCTACCCTGACCACAGCACAGGTCTAAAATGAAATTATCCTGGTTAAGGTTTAATATATCAATAAAAAGATCCACCTCTTGTTGAGTTATGGATACATCTTCCACTACATCTCCGTCCGTCCTCAAATAGTTTGCATTAAAAATTTCTTTCCACCAATCTGCTTTTACGTAACTTTCAAGATTTTCTACCGGGCCTAAAACCTGAAAACAGGTGTGCTTTTTTGTTTTTTTAGTTTGACTTTTAATTTTTTCATCAATCATGGGATCTCTCTCCTATGAAAAATAAATGTCATTTAAAGAAAATAATTTAGAGAACATTGATTACTTCAACCTAGTGTTTTTAACTACCACTGGATTTTTTGCCATGCGGTATATCACACCCCTATCATAACATAGAATTTTTTTTAAATAGTACACAATTGTATAAGTTATTTTAACCAATCTATAATAAGAAATTTTAAATTAAAGTCAAGTAAATAATTTTTTGATGAAATTAAACCAGATATCCACAGTAATTCACAACAAGAAGAAAAGATAAGTGATGAAAAAAAGAAAGAAAAATAAGTAACTACTACTAATGTTTATGGTTACATTTTATTATGAGGCAACACAAACCTACCTCTGCGGCAAATGACAATATCCAATAGAGAAGGAGATCTTGAAGTGTATTAAAATGCCGCAGCAGCGGGAGCTGCTGCAGGGCTGTAAATTAAAATGTCCTTCAATCAATAAATACTACCGTTCCTTTCAGCTTTTCCATACTCGAGATTTACAATGTCTGGAGTATACGATAAATCGGCAGCTTATTTTGGATTATCATTAGCAGATAAATGAATTAGTAATAATACTGTTAGTATTAACTTCTTCATGAGGATGTATTTGTCAGTTTATTATTTTGCAAAACGGTTCGTATATGAAACCTTTAGCACTTCGAAGCACCTAACTTTCCAACCTCTATGTTGTTGATTAATCAATTTGTTGTTCAAATATACTACTATTCTCAAAATGTTTTATGATTCATTGTTGTAGGGTGTTGAATTAGAAACATTAATAGTTCCCTTATTTTTTCAATGGGCGTTTTTTCACACCTTTAAATGTTATTTTAATTTGATTTATATATCCTTTGTCATCGAAAGTCATCCTGTCAATACATATTTCCCGGTGGTTTGAATTTGTAGTGTTTAATGGTCGGCGGTGATAAATAATATACCACTCATCAGTATCCGGGATGGTAATCACTGAATGATGACCTGCTCCGGTTGCAACTTTGGGATCTTGTTTCAATATTTTCCCGATACGATTAAATGGGCCTATAGGTGAATTTCCAATAGCGTATGCAACACTATAGTTGGGGCCTCCCCAATTTCCTTCTGACCACATCATATAATATTTACCCTTTCGCTTGAATACAAATGGACCTTCTACATAATTGTCAGGCGTAATTTCTTTAAATAGTTCACCGTCATTAAACGGTTGGAGATTTAATAAGTCTTTGCTTAATTTCACAACATTACAGTGTCTCCATCCACCGTAATACATGAAAAATTGACCATCATCATCACAAAAAACAAACTGGTCTATAGGTTGTGCTCCATTATGAAATTTACTAATCAGTGGTTTTCCTAATGCATCCATAAATGGCCCAATCGGATTATCGGCAACAGCTACTCCAATTCCACCATATTCATCATCACTTTGGATATCGTTAGCGGAAAAAAACAGATAATATTTATTATTAGCATTAATAATTGACGGTGCCCAAAGAGCATATGAAGCCCATTTTACATTTTTGATATCCAAGATGTGAGAATGCTTTGTCCATTCTACTAATTTTTTTGACGAGAAAGCATTAAAAAATGTTTGTTTAAGATACTGTTCATTGATTGTATTTTTTTGAGCTTCAAGTTGTAGTTCTGTAAATTCAGTTGATCTATCGGGTTTACCAAAATCATCAGAATATGTAGGATAAATCCAGTATTCATTACCAAAAATTATTCCTTCAGGATCGGCATACCATCCTGGAAATACAGGATTACCTGAATAGGAAGTTTCTATTTGTTTCGTCTCTCTGGTGCATGAGAAAAATAGACTTATGGCAAGGAGAAAAAGTAGAATGATTTTTTTCATAATTTTAGTTTTATGTTTATTAATACACTATAC
>CAYUAG010000062.1:0-22684 GCA_964442615.1 uncultured bacterium | reverse complement strand
AAAGAAAAAGTTCAGTTTTCTTTTGTATGATGACTTTTTCAGGGACGACTAAATAGCCCAGAATTTCTATGTCCAGGTTCAAACCTCAATTCCAACGCTCTGCGTTGTAACGCTAATCTCCGGACGCTCCTGCATCCTGTTCACGAATGTCAGCGGTAGGCGGTACCTGAAACCGCCAGATCCGATATATCCGACAATGTCCCGTCCCTAAAGGGACTATTGCTTAGTACCTTAGATTGGCTATAAATATGCTATCCCTAAAGGGACAGGATTGGGGAAAATTGACACCGTAGAACTATTTTCCTCTCTAGCTCCAAAAACAGATCTAAATACCTTCGACATGAAGTGCATAATATTTTGCTCCTAAGTGATAAAATATTTATAGCACCCATGAATACACCCATGTGTAAAGTCCCTTTAGGGACGAAATATTATTTAACCTTGTTCCAACTCTCTGCATTATAAAGTAATCTCCGGACGCTCCTGCGTCCTGTTTATAAATTTAGAAATGCTTTCAGTCAGGAACTGCGGTTAGCTGTTTGGGGGAGTGTTGTCTCCAATTTTCTTTTCGGGCAAAAAACCCATCCCTTACCACCGGATCTGATAAATCAGGTGATATACCGTCCCTAACAGGACTGCTGTTGTGAGCGTTGAATTGGCATACAATGTTTATTTATCATTAAATAAACGATCCGCTGCCAGGACTAAAAACATAAAATGACTGGCACCCCCGCCCACAACATATTCAGATTGCTGCCAGAGAAAGGGCCAATCCTTTAATTCCGGTAAATCAGGACGCACTAAATTGGTTCCCGAACATACCCCTCCTGGGATAAATGACCATTCCACTCTATTAAATCCATAAGCGATGATTTGCGATTTGGTGCCGACACCTGAAACAAAGGAGGCGGTATTCTCTCCCGGATGACAACCCAACACAAAATTCAAGGTATTCAACATGGGCTCTACAGTAAATACGTTAGGCCATCCTGTATAAAGAAAATAGTGCTGGAAGCCAAATCGTTGTATCCCCCACCCGGCGCCCCAGATATTGGGATGATAGGGAATGCCGAAAGGATTCTCTTTAGAAGCCTGATCAACATTTTCTTTCACTTTCAAAATAGCTGTGTTTACCGATTTGAGAAATGCTTCCTCCTTTATAAGTGGCATGACTCTTCCCAAAGCCCACCCTACATTATGGATGTTATCCACGACTGCGGGAAGCATATTAATTAAGGCGTCGATATAGTCGTGTTTGCCGGTAGTTAAAATCAATTCAGCAAGGGCCAATATTTTTTGACCCGCCATCCTTCGTCCTTCAATCAAACGATAGGTGTGCCATATTTTCTCCGCCGTGTCGATGCATTCTTGAGATAAGGCATCATTGTAACCTTTCAATACCCGGGAAGCGGCGGCCAAAGCACAGATGCCAGATAATTGTCTAGCGGGATTTTCTTCTAAAAATACAAGCCGATCATCGAGATCTTTAACATATTCTATTTCAGTTTTTCTGTTTTTTTGTGCTGAGAAATATTTAGAATATTGATTTGATATTTTGTCATACCAGAATCCATCATATCTGTTTTTAACCTTACCGTTGAACACCTTGTTATCGGTCATATCGGCCGCTTCACCCAACATAGCATATTGGCGCAGGGTGGGACACAAGATGCCACGATAAAACCGGCCGAATTGTCGATATCCACCAAGTACCGATAATAATCCATGTTCAATTTGTTGAAGGATATCGGGCTTTCCATCGGGATGATGTATCTCGACCAATTTCTCTTCCTGGCTGATCAATGTCTGGTCATGTTTGACATCAAACTCTTCAAAAACGTAGGCTAAAGTTAAGATGGTGCCAAGTTGGGATTCAATTCTAAAATAATAGTCTCCTGCATCGTGCCACCCACCTTCATTTAATCCTTTGACATGTTCCAAGGCTGTATAACCCGAAGGCACTTCCCCGTGGGTATAGACATCGAAATGATTGATGTTCGCTGGTACCATGAGGGCATCATCCATATGGCATCTGTCATGCCAGACTCGGTATTTTTCAAAGACCTTCATATGGCACATCTGGACAGGAAGGAAATATTCAAGGGTGGGTTGCCATACACCCTTAGCATATACATCTTTTCCAATTTGGAAGGTCTCCGATACAGCACTACCATATTGGACTACATACATACCCGGCTCTTCGATTTGGGAGAAATCGGCTTTTAGATATCGATATCTTAAGAAATCATCACCTGCCGCCGGTTTTACCGATAATACAGTGCGAATTCCACCTTGGGGCTGTATTTTTTTTATATGGACTATTTCATTAGATGTATCCCTTTTATCCAATTCTATAACGGCAAATTTGGTCTGTTTTGCATGATATCCCACTTGTGAGGTATGAATGACAGGCCCATACATCCAATCAGCAATCACATGGGGTTTATGATCCATTCGATGGCTTTGTGGGCTGTTCCCGCAGGAATAAGGGACCGGACAACAAACCAACCATTGTTATGCTTAACACGACCGTCAATGAGCTGAAGTGTTCCCCGGGGATTTACAATAGTCATTCTCAAATATTCATCTTCCGGCGCTACAACCAGTTCAGGTCCCTCTACCATGGGTACTGCTTCAAACTCTCCATCCCCATCAGGTTCAACAGGACTGTTGGCATAGACAGGGAATACTCCTGATTGACCATCCATAAAATAGGTCTTTCCGAATAGCAATCTGGGAAAAAGCTCTAGATTAAATCCAACTTTCCCTACCCATTCTTGGGGCAGTGATTCTTCCAAATCTATGATAATACAAAATCCATCCCCCCTTGTGCAATTACACTCAGTTGATAGGTGAATTCAAAATCGGGGTAGATTATAGGTTGATTGGCAGTTTTTATTCTGGTTGAATCCGGAAATTTTAATGTGGCTACCATAGTTTCTTGGTCTCTTATAACATCCTTTTTTAATAATCTTGGATAAGGCTGCCATTGCCCTGGGGTCGGTTGCAAAGAAAGGTTACCGTTTGCAGCCACCCTTTTTCCATACTGAATGATGGTGATACCGCCTTGATGGCCTTCAGGATAAACATCATTAAGAACAATCACATTCAAGCCCGGCTTTTCAAAATATTCACTCTTATTGATTTTCAAATCTTGCCCGATAAGATAAGTTAATCCAGTAGAAATTATCATTACGAAAATAAGTATGTTTTGTAGTCGTTTTCTCATCTTATCCTCCTAGTTGATGATTGTTTTTGTTCATTTCACCTTGAAAATACAGTAAAATCGACAAAACATTATTCCATATTTATAATACCGATAACAATATATTAAAAATATAGACGAAACTAAAAAAATTTGAAAGAAATACAAAATTCCAGGAAGAACCTATTTCTTTACTGTAGTTACCTTTAAAAGACTACCATTTTTAACTCATTCAAAGGTCAGAGTGACCTTACCTGCTTCTTGGCAGGTTGTTCAAAAGGAACATCCATTTTCCTTGATCGTTTTATGTCTTTTACCAGATCATTTGCACTGCATATGGAAACTTTCTGATAAAGATGCAGATTATTCAACAAAATGGCAAAAGATTAAAGAAGGTTTTTCGCGAATGATCGATAGAACAATTCTACCTTCAGTGGATTCTACTGAATCGAACAAATCGAAACCTGAAGTCCCCACATGGCAACCACGATTCTGGGACCATACAATTCACAATCAGGTTGATTATAACAGGCATTTTGATTATATTCACTTTAATCCAGTGAAACCTGGATATGTTCAGAATGCAATTGAATGGCCGTGGTTGACATTCCATCGGTATTTATCCCAAGGAATTTACAATTGTGATTGGAGTATTTTTTCTTCAAATGAAAAATTCAACTTGTCCCCGTCGGGTATCCCTAGTATATAAAACAAAAAAGGTATCGTATGGTACGACCCAAAAGATCATGCCACCCCCAGATGGTTAATAAGGGAATGGTCATCCGTCGTCCGAGATAGGGCTTTCCTTTAGAGTCTGAAAGTAACTTCGATGAGAGGCTATACTGAGAAAGTCTACCTATGGGATGATAAAGTTCAGCGAGAATTTTTCGAAGATAGATTTCGCCTAAAATCAATTCAAATTATTCAGAGCGACGGCCAAGATGTAGGAATGTATGAATTACTTGAGCGGGAGAATGACTACTTTTTGACCCGCATTGAGATACTGCCGGAAATTACAAATAGGTTACAATCGGACTGCGCGTCTAGTGAAAGATATGGAAATGAGGGGAAGTGTCGGTCCTCAGAATGGGAGTAAACCAAGAGAGATAATCCATATTCCTGACCGATACAAGAAATGATTTGTTTTACGGTTTTAATACTTATAACTAATATTATCACACCTAATTCATGGAGGATGTGGAATGGGCTTATTGTCATCTATTAAAAGAATAGAAAACTTGTTTATGCGTCCGTGGTACTGGTATATCAGCTGGCTAGATAAAGATGCGGAAATACGGTGTATGAATTACGGCTTTGTTAGTGAAAAAATGATAAATCTTAAGAACGAAGATGAAAAAGATAGATATTCACTGCAATTGTATGAACATATTGTTACTTCAAAAAATCTGGACCTGGAAGGGAAGGATATACTGGAAATCGGATCAGGCAGAGGAGGCGGTGCTTCATATATCGCGAGATATATGAAACCAAAGACAATGACAGGCATTGATCTATGTAAATCTGCAGTTGAATTCTGCAAAAAAAACTACCATGTTGAAAACCTCAAGTTTCTGACTGGAGACGCGATGTCCCTTGATTTTAAGGATAGTAGTTTTGATATAGTTATAAATGTGGAGTCTTCACATCGGTATCCGTACATGAATAAATTTCTATCCGAAGTCAGAAGGATATTACGCCCAGGCGGTATTTTGATGTTTACTGATTTTCGATATAAAAAATTTATCAAACTCATGCAGTCTCAACTTCATGTATCCGGTATGAAGGTCCTTTATGAAGAAAATATAACCGAGAATATATTAAAAGCCCTCGAAGTAGATGAAGATAGAAGGATGGATTTGATAAGCAGATTATGTCCCAGAATAATGAATATAGCAGCGAAAGAGTTTGCCGGGACAAAAGGGACTCATTTATATAAATCGTTTAAGAGAAAACAGAGGGAGTATTATCATCATGTATTGCAGAAAGACAAAAAAAATGCCTATTGCAATTAATAAAGTAATAACCAGAAAAGATTTTAAAAGCAATGTAGGATGGAACTGTCTGCTATATTAAAAAGCAAGTATTTTTTCATATAAACCTGGAAAACAGAACCAACATGGTACCCCCCTACCGGTTTTACAAGTATGTAGAGGAAGGGGGATGGAAGAAATCAAGGAATGGTTGAAAGACTATGAGATTTCAGAAGAGAAAGAAACAACAGAATATTCTCTTGAGCGGTTAAAGATTCTTTGAAACGGTACAAAATACATTCTGAAAAAACACAATTTTATTTTTTTCGCTCGGCAAGGTGCTTTTCACCTCATTGCATTGATAACCGAAGTTAAAAAACACCTTCTGCAGTATAAAAAAATTGGAGACTGTTATTAAAAATAAAAATTATGATTTTATATGGATATTGGTAAGTTTTGTGGCTAGTCTCTACCCCTTAACCATATTAGCTCAATTTAATATACAAAGGGTTCAAGCAGATGACTATCAATATTGTATTGTTGTCGAAGATTCTTTATCAGATATTCTTCAGCCCTTGGCAGATTGGAAAAATCAAAAAGGAGTTGCAACTACCATTGCTAAAACAGGTTGGATAGAACAAAACTATCCAGGAAGAGATAGGGCAGAGAAAATCAGGAACTTTGTTGCTGATAAAAACAAGACATTGCCTCATTTTAAATATCTTCTTCTTGCCGGAGACGTTGGTACCATACCCCCCCGATATGTAACAATGAAAACGACATTTGGTACAACAGAATCTGTTCCTTCTGATGATTATTACACACTCCTATCTACCAATTGGGATACAGACAATGATAATATTTTTGGAGAAAAACGAAATTCAATAACGGGAGAAGACGAAATTGATTTCTATCATTACAGCCTATATGTCGGCCGACTACCTACAGATCAGAGGGATGATATGGTTGCTATGGTTAACAAAATCATTACCTATGAAAAGGAACCACCTTCTGGAAATTGGAATAAAAGATTCATGTTTTGTGCAGCTATATTTAATATTTACACAGGTCAAGACTGTATACAAGGATGTGAAAGTATTTATAATTATGATTTTCCACATTACTTTGATTTCCAAAAAATTAACTTATATGAAAGTATTAAGCAAAACTTTGACAATTTAACAGTCAAAAACTTTTTGTCTGAAATTAATCAGGGTGCAGCAATTGTAAATTCAATATCTCATGGACAAATTGAACATTTTTTATGGTATGAAAAAAAAAATAATAGATGGTCACCAGGTGATTATATTACCTCAGTTCATGCTACCTCTGTAACCAATGGTTATAGATTGCCGATGATTATGGCCTGTGCTTGTGCAACTGCTCATTTCGATCATGATAATAAATGCCTGGGAGAAGCATTTATGACTGCTCCCAATGGCGGTAGTATCATTTATTTTGGAAGTACACGCTATGATTTGCCTCAAGCCTATTACTTTTATCAAGATTTTTTTGGTAAGGCAAATCATTGTGCAGGGATTGCATGGCAGATGGCAAAAAACAAAGAACTGGACATGTGGGGTCCTAGTGAAGATGACAATTGGCGTTTTCATTATTTACAAGCCATCATGTTTGGTGACCCGGAACTGGAGATCAATCTTTCCGATATAACAGGAATAGAAGAAAAAGCAACACCAGAGATAGCATCACTCGTTTGTTTTCCTAACCCTTTTAACACATCAACTACAATCCGTTTTTCAATTCCTGTAAGAGGAAACGTGAGAGTAGAAGTATACAACCTGCTAGGCCGAAAGGTGGTCGATTTGATGGAAAACCGCGTCCTTCCAAGCGGCAACCATATGCTTTACTGGAATGCTAAGGATCATTCAAGGAGGACTTTACCTTCAGGTATTTATTCAATATTCTTAATCACTAACAAGCACAGAATTACACGTAAAGTCATACTCATAAAATAACTTGATTTTATTCAGTTCATACTCATCTCAGGTATCTTAGCCGAAGAGTGTAATCACTGAGCTTCATAATTCACTGAATAAAATAAAAATATAAATTGGATAGCAATTATACATAACGGGCAGATGATATAGAAAAAATACACTATGATATGAAGCCTATGAAAATTTTAAAAATGTATCTACTTATAAAAAGGTATGAAGAAATGAGACTTATAACATTCTCAAGATCAGCCGTTTCAGCATTATTACTTACTCTATTTTTTAACTCCTCAGTTAATTCTCAAACCAGTGAGGAGTATCTGACCGTAGCTAAAAAGACAGCACACTGGATATCATCATTAGAAATTGCTGATCCTGTCAGTGGTGGCATCTCTTGGAAATTCAGGGAAGGCTCAATAGGCGGAGGTGGTGCAAGTTACTGTAGTGGGGCAGCGGGTATAGGTACTTTTTTCCTAAAGCTGTATAAGGTTACTGGTGAAAGTCAATATCTTACCAAAGCAAAAAAGACTGGATATTATATTTCCTCCAGTCAGATCGCTTCGACTATTACTGCAACCGAATGGTTTTATGGTGCCGCAGGTGCAGGAATATATTTTATCGATCTGTACAATGAAACCCGGGATCAGACATTCCTTCAAAATGCTAAATATTACGGAGAATATCTTTTTGAAAATAAGCAGCATTATAAAGAAGGTTACTATTGGAAATATTTTACAAGCAATATCAATAAATACACAGGTATTGCCCACGGAAATGCAGGAATTGGTTTATTCCTGGTGAGGCTTTATGAGCTGACTGGCCAATCGGTTTATCTCAATGCTGCTGAAAAAGCATTTACCTGGATGACATATTATACAGTTACATATAGCGACAATTCTCTCGGTTGGAAGCGCTTAACAACTGATAATTCTGCTTATCACCTCTGGTGTGGTGGCTCGACAGGGATAATATTTTTTCTGAAAAAAATGTATGAGATTACCGGCAAATCCATATACAGAGAGTATCTTGAAAATACAGCTAACGGACTGATAAGACACGCCGTTAATATGGACAACGGTCATGCATGGCACTATTCTTCTTCTACTTCCACAAGTATTAAAAATGGTCTTCCAATTATTTACTGCCACGGCGCTTCCAGTGTTAGTCATGCCTTATATGAAATGTATAGTGTTACCCAAAACACTGAGTATTTATATTATGCACGATCTGGAGCAAAATGGGTTATGAATAATAAAATAAAATTGAAAACGGATGCCTATTACTGGAGACATTTCTATGATTATGATAGAGTGGATACAGGATTATTTACGGGGATCGCTTCGGTAGGTCACGGTTTTTTAGAGTGTTATGAGTTTGATAAAAAGCAGGAGTATGTTGAGCATGCAATATACGCAGCAAATTGTTTGATTGAGATAGCAAAACATCCGACTGGAGACCAGATATGCTGGCAGGTATTGTATCGCGGTCACAAAGATTCTGAGGACTGGTATTATAAACCTGGCTGGTACAGCGGGGCTGCCGGAATCGGGATTTTCTTCCTTGAGTTGTATGAAGTATTAAATAATCAAGGAACTTCTGTACAACCGGAAGAAAAAATTTCTGAGTCCTATAAAATGCTTTCCAGTTATCCAAATCCCTTTAACTCGAGCTGTACCATTCTTTTTAATCTTCACGAATCATGCGAAATCACCATCAAAATTTTCAGTGTATCAGGGAAAAAAATAAGAACGCTTACAGAAAATACGGCATTTTCAATAGGGTGGAATCAAATTACATGGAATGCGTTTGATGATTCTAACTTACCTGCCGCTTCCGGTGTATATATTGTCAGTTTGATCTCAGATGAATATTCAGCATCGCAAAAAATAATATTATTGAAGTAATTATAACTTTTTTAATGAGAAACGCTAGAAAAAAGTATAGCAATAAAAATCGAGGAAGGTGAGGTACACCTTCACTAGCAAAAAAATAAAAACCCCGGCTAAAATAAGCCAGGGTTTCATCAAAACAAGTCTAAAAAAATTATATCTTTGAGACTTTGGTTGCTTGCAAACCTTTAGGCCCTTCTACTATATCAAACTGAACCTGGTCACCTTCATCCAGTGATTTGTAACCTTCGCCTTCGATGGCATTAAAATGAACAAACAAATCATCACCTTCTTCTCTGGAGATGAAACCATAGCCTTTAGATCCGTTGAACCATTTAACAGTTCCTTTTTCCATTGAACTTATCCTTATAAAAATATTAGTTGCGTACATCTTATTTTTCAGCCAATTAAAAAAAATATCGCTTTGAATAGCTTTGTACCATTCTCCACGATATTTTTAGTTTTAATACTATTGTCTTTACTACTTTATCACTAAAAACAAAAAAGCGGAAAAAAAACGTACAATAAATTAACGTTTTAATATACAATATATTATCTTAAAAAGCAATATAAATCTTATGTTTTTCACCCCGGTGCAAACTGCGTGTTACTGAAAATATAATTTCCCTTCAAAAAATTTTTGACATTTTCATGATAAATTATTATTTTAAAATCATTAATTTTCTTAATATTTAATGTGCAGTTATGATATGATTTCTTCACATAGATTTGTTTTACTGATTTATACAGACAGAATGATGGTTTGAGTACAGTTAAAAAATCTGCATGGTGTTCTCACCTCATCGAATGACAACCGAAAGTGAAGAATACCTTAAGTAGCATTAAATGAAAGAGGTCTTATGATGAACCGCAAAATAAGAGTAATGTTAGTTATTTTATTTTCAATTTTTTTTGTCTTACTTGTTTTAACCTGCCAAATAAAACGCGCTTTCCAGATGGAAGAAGCCACCATCAACCAGATCCATCAGGCCATGAAAGAGGGAAAAATCACCAGCCGGCAATTGGTTGAGCACTACCTTCAGCGGATCAAAAAATTCGATCAATCCACAAAACTGAACGCCATTGTGATAACTAATCCCAACGCATTAAATCGCGCTGACCAACTCGATAAAGAATTCAAACAGTCCGGGAAACTCCGCCCCCTCCATGGTATTCCCATCATCGTGAAAGACAACTACGACACCCATGACCTGCAGACAACCGGGGGTTCCATTGCTCTCAAAGAATCCCTGCCTCCGGATGATGCTTTTCAGGTGAAAAGAATTCGGGAAGCGGGTGCCATTGTCCTGGCCAAGTCCAATATGGCTGAATGGGCCTTCAGTCCTTATGTAACCGAGAGTTCCATCGCAGGCATCACCAGGAATCCATACGATCTGGATCGTGTCCCGGCCGGATCCAGCGGTGGAACTGCCGCAGCCGTAGCCGCCAACTTTGGTACCGCCGGTCTGGGTACGGATACAGGAAACTCCATCCGCGGCCCCTCATCCCATAATTGTCTGGTGGGTATCCGGTCAACCATGGGCCTTACCAGCCGTGATGGTATCATTCCACTTTACTTGCGGAACGATATCGGAGGTCCTATGTGCAGAACCGTAGAGGATGCAGTGCGAATCCTGGAGGTCATAGTAGGATTTGATCCGGCTGATCCCATCACAAAGATGTGCGAAGGTAAGGTTCCAGAGAATTATACCCGGTTCCTTGACAGAGATGGCCTGAAAGGTGCACGCATCGGTGTATTCCGAAGATACATAGAAGCAGAAACTACCGATCCGGAGATAAAACAATTAACCGAAGAGGCAATTCAGGACTTGAAAAGACTGGGTGCCAACATTGTGGATCCCTTTAACATTCCCGACTTTGATAAACTCAGGCACGGAATCTGGAATGACCACTTCCAATACGATGTCAATAACTACCTGGCCTCCCTGGGTAAGAATGCTCCCTTTAAAACTATTAAAAAAATATATGATGCAGAGCTGTATTCGAATTATGTGAAAGATAGAATTAAGAGCGCCTTAAAGGTCAAAAAGTCAGAAAAACAACCCTGGATGGATCTTTACCACGATCCCCGCAACATCGCCCTGCGAGAGGCGGTCCTGACTGCCATGGAACGAGATCATATAGACGCCTTCATATTCCCCACCTGGAGCAATCCACCCCGTAAAATAGGTGACCTGGACAGTCCTGCCGGTGATAACAGCCAGATCCTCTCGCCCCATACCGGTTTACCGGCCATCACCGTACCCATGGGATTTACCTACGGCCACCTTCCTGCTGGTTTGCAGTTCGTAGGGAAACTGTTTGCTGAGCCGGATTTAATAAAATTTGCTTATGCCTATGAACAGGGAACCAAACATCGAAGACCACCTAAGGCGTTTCCGCAGTTGAGATAAGTCCCTGAGTGACCACTGTTGTGAAATGTTGGATTGGCTATAAATATAATGTCCCTAAAGGGACTGAAACAGGAAAAACAGATACTGTATACAATATTTTATTCACACCTAACCAATGATTTTACCCCTGGCTATCAAAATAAAATTTGCAACAATATGATTTGAACCCTATAAATAAATACCATATAAATAAAGTTCCTTTAGAAACAAACTATAAAATGAAAAGAACCACGAGCAAGAAAACAATACCAGAGATAGGAGGTAATTAATCCTGAATTGATACAAACTGAGAAAACCGTAATCGCCTGCCCATGCAAAACCGATAAGGGGATACCATGTTGCTTCCGTTTTCCACAAAACCAAAAATTTTCCCTTGACATTGTAAAATAAAATTATTAAGATATAACGTTAGAATTTTATCTTCAATTAATTCACCTCTGATTACGAAGCCTATTCCTGCTGTGGTATACAAGATTTTCCTTTATAAATATAATTATTCCGGTAAATGTATTATTTTTGATATTACAAACAATGCTTTCTATACAAACATGTAGAATGTGGGAGTACATAGATAAGCTGAAGGTCCACCATTAATTGGTTAAGAATAACATGAGGCAATGAGCTAATGTTTAATTATCATTGTGTCTATATTCCAGGAGGAACATTCTTATTCATTGTAGTCACTTATAAACAAATTTTATTTTTAACTCATCCAAACGCAAAGGGGAGATTATGCACTACCTGGTACTCAGTTCAGGAGCAATATCCATTTTACTTAATCGCATTGTACTTTTTACTGGATCATTTACACTGCATATGGAAACTGTCTGGGAAAGATGCTGATTATTCAACAAGGTGGCAAAAAATAAAAAATGGTTTTTCACAAAAAGTGGATGGAACTATTCTTTATTATAGTGGATTCCTCTGAATAAAGGGGTTTGAACCCTAAAACTCCCCTATGGTAACGCTGATCCTGGATATATATAATTCAAAATTTAACTGATTACAACAGACATTTTATTTATATTCATAAAAATCCAGTGAAACATGGTTATGTTAAAAACAATTAAACAGCCCTGGTCAACATTTCGTCCTCATTTATAACAAGGGATTTATGATCCTGGCTGGAGTAATAGTGCTTCGGATGATGATATAGAGGTAAATACAGTAGGAGAATAAATGATAGTTGGCCTTTGGTCTATTCTACAAAACTAAAACCATTAAAATAGGAGGATAAGTGAAATAAATTTTCAGTGGGCCACTGGTCCACACTACAAGGTTAAAAAAATATTATATAGGAGATAATATTATGAAACCAAAATTTTTTATTTCCTGTTTTACTTTGCTATTACTTTTAATACTTTTTACTGGGTGCGAAACCTACCAACAAACCACAGCACCTGAATCTCAAAACCACCTTCCAAGCAGCGATTTGCAGTCGTTTAACACTCTTGCCAAAGGTGGCTGTGGCTCTGCTCTGCGCGTAATGACTCGTAACATCTATATCGGTGTGGATGTTGAAGCAGTGTTTTCAGCAGAAAATCCTGAAGATATACCCCTACTAGTAGCACAGACTTATCAACAGTTATTATCTACCAATTTTTCGGAGCGGGCCGTTGCTTTGGCTAATGAGGTAGCCTTTACCAGGCCTCATTTGATCGGCTTGCAGGAGGTGACGCTTCTACGGCTGCAATCACCTGGTGATGCAATTTATGGCGGCACAGAATCCGCTGAGAATGTGCTGATTAGTTATCTTGATGTGTTTATGGCTGCACTGGAAGCTTATGGTCTAAAATACAAGGTAGCTGCCAAAATGCAGAATGTCGACGTGGAGTTACCCATGCTCATAGGTATCAATCCTTTGATGTTTGATGATATCCGCGTCACTGATTTTGATGTGATCCTTGTACGCGATTATGTGAACATTTCTGATGTTGTGGAAAAGAACTATACTGTCAACCTGATTATTCCAAATCTGAACTTAGAACTCCCCTGCGGTTACTGTGCCATTGACGCTACTATTGGTGATAGAACCTATCGTTTTGTCAACACCCACCTCGAGGCCATTTCACCTGAAATACGCCTGGCCCAAGCACAAGAGCTGCTTCTCGATTTACAAGATGAAACCCTGCCCATTGTCTTACTGGGCGATTTTAATTCACCGGCTCCTACGGGCGATACCTACAACTTGATACTTTCCACTGACTACACCGACTTGTGGACACTTAATTTCTTACCCTTCAATCCCGATGGAAATACCTTTGGCCACGATCCAGATTTGGGTAATGAGGTGGCAAATTTTTATAAACGTATTGATTTTGTCTTTATGAAAAGCGAAACCTGTCTACCCAAATTAGTGATGGCGATCGTGGTCGGTGATGAGCCCTTTAACCGGACAAAATCGGGTCTATGGCCATCTGACCATGGTGGAATCGTGGCCCATTTTGCTCTTCCTCGGATAAATAAACCAATCTTGGCGAACCTGCAGCAATAGTACGCTCTTAACAAGGTGCCCCGATCAGGGCGGCACCTTGTTAATTAGCTGACTAGAGAGGTTGTCTCTAAATTAAAGTGAGAATACTGCTTCATGTTTAATTTTCGGAAAGTTTATCAAGACAGGTTTGATTGACCTGGACTTCCCTATCTGGGACAGTAAATTATTGGATTCCTACTTGATAGAATTAAAAATTATAGCTCACAACTAAAGGTAATGCAAAACCAACGTGCCCGGCACTTGACATGTGCCGGGTAGGTTTTTTCCCTGACAACCAAACTAAAAAATCTATTAAAAAAATTACGGAAATTCTGTATTAATTACATATTTCATATTGATTTTCAATTATTTATTTTATAAATTGATTAAAATATTACATTTGATCCAACTTAAATAAGCCTATGCCCACACGAACCACCAAATTCACTCAAGGTTGTTATTACCACGCTTATAATCGTGGGATTGATCACAACAGTATTTTCTTCAAACCAGAAAATTATCTCTTTCTTTTGAAGCGCCTAAAGACTGTCATGAACCGGTATCAACATAAAATGGCTGCCTATTGTCTTATGCCGAATCACTACCATTTTTTCATATATCAAAAATCTGACAGAGTACTGTCAAAAACAATGCAGGTGGTTTTCAACAGTTATTCCAAGGCAGTAAACAAACAGCAAAAACGGAAAGGCACTCTGTTCGAACGCCGTTTCAAAGCTAAATTGATTGATAATGATGCCTATTCCATTCATTTGATGCGCTATATTCATAAGAATCCGGTTGAGGCGAAATTAACTAAAACACCTGAGTCCTGGACATGGTCCAATTATCGCGATCATCAAGGATTGAGGACTGGTACTTTGCTTCATTGGCCATCTTTTAAACAATATTTCAAATCACCGATGAATTATAAAAATTTTGTCGAAAACGAGACTATTCCTAAACCGGATAAATTTGATCAAGTATGTTTTGATTGATGTACATAATCACAGTTAAGATAAGTCTTTGACGGGACTACTGTTTTGGTGATTTGATTGGCTTTAAATATAATAAAGTTGAATCAAAAGTCATTTTTTGGATGTATTTGTCATTCGGAACTTGTTTCAGAATCTCGTTAATAATTAACAGGGTAAGAGATACCGGATCAAGTCCGGGATGATCAATATTTATCGCAAGCAGTTTATGAACCTGGTTGGGGAAATATTTCCTCGAACAAAGAACTCTTATTAAATACAGTTGGGGGATAAATGATAGTGAGCCTTGGGCCCACCATACACAGCTTAAATTCAAAGTTGTTAGGTTTGATTTAAAATCCTAAACTCGGAAGAAGTCGATCTACTCGTAACCCGTTACGTGCTCCGTTATTTGTATCATTTTACACAGAAGAAGGAGAACAAAAAGATGAAAAGTAGTTTAAGAGGTATAACGGTTTTAATATTAACCTTTTTGTTAGCAGTATTTTTAACTACATGCGATAACAGTGATAACAGTGATAACAGTGTAACTGAAAGTGAAGGAAATAATGAAACTTATAATGTTGATGCAAATGGAATTCCACAGTTTATGAGTGTAGATTACATTGAAATCGACAACATTTATCAAATTTCAAAATTTCGTTCTGGTATTGGACATGATTACTCAGACGACTTTGAATCATGCAGAAGTATGAAGCATTATTTCCAACCAAAAGGGAGTATAGAATGGTCAACAGTACAAATTTTTTCACCAGTTAACGGTACTATTTCTAGAATCAATGAGGGATGGGCAGGAGCGCAGATACAAATAAAATCAGAAGAATATCCAGCCTTCAATTTTATCATATTTCATGTTAACTTAACCAATCCAATCACTGTTAATGATCTAGTTGTGGCAGGTCAACAACTTGGAACTCATATCGGATCACAAACCATGTCAGACATCGCAATTAGCGTTAGCACACCAAATGGTTGGAAACTGATATCTTACTTTGAGGTTATGACTGATTCAATATTTCAGGATTATCAAGCACGTGGTCTAAACTCACGAAATGATGCTATAATTTCTAAGGAAGCACGTGATGCTGATCCACTTACATGTGATGGAGAAGAATTTACTGACAGTGGCAACCTTGAAAATTGGGTAATTCTCAATTAAAAAAACATGCGTTTACACCAAGACAATCTAACATTCCTAAAACCAGCAACTGCAGATAACAACATGAAAACAGACCTGGATAACCGTACTGTTACAACACATGGCTTCTCCCCCCGGTTTCCAAACTCCGGTTTGGGAATTCTAATGTAAAAGAAACTCTATTTCTCTATCAATTAATAGCATCCAAGAGAATAACATTTCGTCCCTGACAGGACTGCTGTTTTGGTGATTGGATCGGCTATAAATATAATGTCCCTAAAGGAACAGAAATCGAAAAAATTGACCTATAGATAACCTCGGACTTCACAGCCTTACGTTCACTCCCCTCACCCCAACCCCAAAAACCCCTTCAAAACCAATGGATCCAGGCGAAAGGTGCTCCCCTTACCGGCAAAAAATCCATGCTCCCGGATAAGGTGGATGCTTAATTGAGAAAAGGTAATGGATTTACCAGTTTTAGTATTGGTAAGATAAATAGTAATCTTATGGTGCAAGCCAGGTTCGCCAAAAGGACAGGGAATCATACCCCGGGCCCAGGTTACCTGGACGGTATAGGTATCCACCGCCACCTTGTTCTCCAGAGCTTCTTTGCCCTTATCAGTAAAATACTGCAGCCGGTCGGCAATCTGCTGGGGTGAAATTTTTTTATGCTCCAGGGTCTGCAGATCATCCCTGATAATATCATGAATATGTCTGGTATCGATTCCCAGAAAACCATCCCGGGTAATTTCCCCGGGCTGGAAATTTTTACGTATCTTTTCTTCTTCCGGTAACGGTTTCATAATATTTACCTTTACATATTTTAAGCAAAGGGATCAAAAAAGAGGTTCTTACCATTCACCCCATGTTCTTTGAATATTTTCACACAGGCATTGATCATACCGGGACTCCCGCATAAATACCCCTGTAGGGAAGCAGTATCAATACTTTTCAAATATTGTTCCAATGGTTCTGTGACCAATCCTGTTTTACCTTTCCAGTCACTATCCTGCGCTGGCTCTGAAAGCACGGGAATAAAGCTAAAATCCGGAAGTAATTTTTGGAACTTTTCCATTCTATCTAAAAAGTAGAGGTCATCCCTGGTTATTGCTCCGAAAAAATAGGTGACCTTTCTCTGCATTTTTTTTTCATGTAATTCACATAAAAGAGAGACCATGGGTGCCATTCCTGATCCCCCTGCTACCATGATCATCTCTCCTTTGCCTTTATGTAAACGAAAATCTCCCATGGGACCGGTAAAGGTGATCTGCTCACTCTTTTGTAAATACTGATGAACCCAGGTTGTACAAATCCCCTCCGGCACCAGACGAATCATTAAATCAATACTGTTTGTACGGGTACAGGAAGAGGCAATGGAATAGGCTCTGCTAACCGTGCTTTTTACTTGCTCATAAGGTTTACTCTGCAGTTGTATATACTGGCCCGGAGTGAAATCAATCTCCTTGGGTTCAATTAACTTCAGGGTCAGAAGTTTGATGTCATAGTTCAGATCGGTTATGGATGTAACTTCTGCCCTGAATTCCTTGATGTTAAACAGTTCCTCCGGAATACTGATTTGTAGATCCTGCTTTACTTTAACCTGACATGCCAGTCTGATATTATCTGTAATTTCATCTTCGGAAAGCAAGGGTTCTTCGGTTGGCAGTAAGGGACCTGCTCCCTGTTCAATTTTACATTTACAATAAGCACAGGTACCTTTTCCCCCGCAGGCAGAGGGCAGAAATATTTTTTTGCTGTTTAATGTATGTAAAAGCGAGGAACCACCAGTTACCACCAGCTTCTTCTTCCCCTTATTTATCTCAATAGAACATTCCCCGTAATTGGAGAAAAAATATTCGGCCACAACCAAAATGATGGCAAGAAAACCATTAATAGCGGCTACTACCGCGACCGTCACTAAAATCGTATTAATCATTTTATTTTTTTTTACTGGATTTGAACAATACCGGAAAAACCCACGAATGCCATAGCCATTATTCCGGTAATGATAAGTGCTATTCCCGGACCCTGGAGTTGTGGAGGAATCTTTTTAGGATTTAATTTTTCTCTGATCCCGGCCATAGCCATAATAGCAATAAACCACCCCACACCGCTACCTGCTCCGAAAAAAACCGTCTGAATAAAGGTATAGTTTCTGATGACCATAAACAGGGATACACCTAATATGGCGCAATTTACCGTAATAAGAGGAAGAAAAATCCCCAAATTCAAATAAAGGACTTCAGAAAAACGTTCAATAAACATCTCCAGAAACTGCACCGTTGCAGCAATTACTACTATGAATACAATATACCGTAAATATTCCAGTTCCAAAGGTTGCAATACCTGGTAGTAAATGATATAATTAACTGCAGAGGTAATAGTCATAACAAAAACGACTGCCAATCCTAATCCAGAAGCTGTTTTAATTTGTTTGGAGACTGAGAGGAATGAGCACATTCCTAAAAAATAGCTCAGAAGTATATTGCCTGTAAAAATTGCAGCAAAAAAAAGCACCCAGGGAGAAATTGCTTCCATATTCCAACTCCTAGTCTTGGTGATGACTTGTCTTTACATTAATTGTATTTGAGATCCATATAAATATGGCCAGCATAAAAAAACCTCCCGGAGCCATAATCATTAGGGCCCACTGGGTCCAGCCACCAGTAACACCTATACTCTTCATTAAAGGATCCATGATATTAATTCCCAATAATGTTCCAAATCCAAGCAGTTCCCGGAAAAAAGCAACCACTAAAAGAACCCAAGTATAGCCGATCCCGGACATGAAACCATCTATAAATGAGAGTCCCGGTTTATTGGAGGAGGCAAAGGCTTCCATGCGCCCCATGATAATACAATTGGTTATGATCAATCCCACATAAGGGCCCAGAGCTTTGCTGATATCTGGAATATAAGCTTTCAGGGAAATGTCCACCAGCACCACAAAACTGGATATTACCAGAACCTGAACCATCATGCGCACCCGGGAGGGAATGATGTTTCGCAGCAGGGAGATGGTGAGAGCGGAAAATGAGGTGACGAAGATCAGTCCCAGTCCCATGATCAGGGTATTCAAGAAAATATTGGTCACAGCCAGGGTGGAACAAATACCGAGTATCTGTACGGTTACCGGATTATTTTTCCAGAGATCATCTTTGATTATTTCCACAGCTTTACTGGGCATACTGTTCTTCCATATTAGAGGATGAATCATGAACTGATTCCAGATATTCTTTTAATATAGTAAGATAAAATTTAAGATCTGTATTCAACATCTTAACAACTCCGTTACAGGTCTGAGTGGCCCCGGTAATTGCCTGAAAGGTATTGGTGGGATATTCTTTATTGGATTTATCTTTTCGGGACACCATTTTCACTGGCCTCTGGTCAGTGGGAACAAAAAATCCTGATAATTCTAGTCCCCGAAAAAAATATTTGAATTCCGATTCCGTGACTCTGGCTCCCAGCCCGGGTGTTTCCGACTGTTCAGTAAAATCAATTCCGATCATATGGATTAAATCAGGAGAAACTACTGCAAAAGCGGAAATGGTTCCCCACAATCCCTTACCCTGCAGAGGAAATCCGTATCCCTGAAGAGTACCATTATTTTTCAGTAAGATATAAATATCAACAGAATCTTTGTTATGAAGATAACTTTTTCTCAGAAGTTCCTGGTGTTCAGGTGGTATAGGAAGAGTGAGAGTATCAAGAGCACTTTGGTAGATTTCCTGAACTCGCTTCTCATCCCAGGGAAGATTTGCAGTTGTTGTTGAAGGAGATATTTCAGCCTCATCAATCCCTTCCGGTAGGAAATCCCCCGCATACAAAACTGACTTAATTTTTTTGATTTTTTGATTTCGGTATATTTTGTCCCGGGAGACTGCATGAATAAATCCCAGAATTCCGATAAAAACTGTGGTAATAATGATCATGAATAAAAAGGTAAAAAGAGTTTTCCTCATTTCTTATTACTCTTTATATGTTTTTTTAGTGTCATAAGTTAACGGTATTCTTATCAGTACCTATTGAAAAAATCTCCCTAAATCCCTCCCTGATCAAATCCGGGACATGCCTTTAAAAAAGAGGGACTTAAAAATACATCCATTTCTTATAATGCTTCTATAATTTATGTAAAAACAATTTACTAAAGCCCCCTTTTGTAAAGAGCCTTTCCTGAGAGAAATCAAAGGAGAGTTTGGGGGATTTAATACCATACACATCATATTGTTCATACCCAAATTTCATCGTTCTCTTTTCGATTTCAATACCGATCCAGATGCTTAACTCCATTAACTTTTAAATAATCATTGCTTTTCATCTTTTCATAAAACTTTTTCCACAACTTTTTTTAACAATATTATCCATGAGGGGAGCAAACATATTCCCAAAAAGAATAGCAAACATAATACCTCCTGCAAAAAGGGAAAAGGTTTTTATGATTTGTCCCACTACAGCGATAAGGCTGCCGTACATAAACTGAGCAGAGGAAGTTTTTGGTGCTGAAACAGGATCAGTAACCATAAAAAATCCACCCAAAAATACTCCTCCTGAGAAGAGACCGTAGAGAAGGGGTGGAGAAAGCTCTGGAACAAAATAGTGGAGAACTACTTGAACAACAATATAGGTTGAAAGAAAACTCACCACCAATCTCCATTTGGCAACTTTTTTCCAAACAATATATAATCCTCCCAGAATGAGCAGGACTGCGGATCCTTCACCCAGAGAACCACCGCCTATTAGGATCATTTCCCCTAATTTCTCAAAGGATCCATTAATATTCCCCCAGATAAGCTGCAGTAAATCCGGAAGCTTTTCCGCACCAACTCGGTAGGCATGTGAAGGTGTAGCAGTGGTTAGGGCTGCTATTTTATCTGTTAAAGGCATAAACCTCCAAGCGCTGAAACCTGCAGGAAAATCCGAAAAATTTGCAGCAGGTATCCATCTGGCAGTCATGTGAATGGGAAAGGTGATATAAATAAAACATCGCCCCGTGATTGCAGGATTAAATACATTGCAACCGAATCCACCGAAAGCCATCTTTCCAAAGGTAATACCGAATACTGCTCCCATTATAACCATATAAAAAGGAATAGTGGGTGGAAGAGTGAGAGCAAAAAGAATTCCGGTTACAAAACAGGCTTCCGTTACCCTGCCCCCAGAATTCCGTACAAAAAGCCATTCTGTGATATAGCAGGTTATGATTGATAGTAAAATTATAATCATACTCACCCAACCATAAAAATAAACAGCTGCAATAACTGCTGGCAGCAGTCCTATAATGACTGTACGCATCATTGGCTGTTTTTGAACAGGTATTTTGAATTTCATACCATACTTTTCCTGAACTTATCACTTAAACTAACGGTAATGTTAAAATGAATATATAATGACAATGTAAGATGAAATATTGGCAAAATCAATTTTTTACCCTATAGAACGATAGTAATGCCAGAAATATTCTCATTTTTCCAATATAAGGTGACTGTTCCAGAATTCACTAAAGGCAATCTCCCTTAAAGGTTTTCTTCTTCGGGGGGCCTTCTCCTTTTGGGTGATTTTATCATCAAGTCCCTCCTGAGAGCCAGGATACCCCACAATAATAAGAGTATGGATACGAAATGGATCCGGAATTCTCAGTGTTTGTTTTACTTGTCTCTCCTTGAATCCGGCAATAGGATGCACCACCAATCCCATTTCTATGCCCTGCAGGAGAAGATTCTCCACTGCCAAACCAATACCCAGGGTGTAGTAATCTCTGTCCTGGATTTGACAATCCAACTCTGGTTTTGAGGTAACTGTAATAATAATAGGTGCTCTTTTTGCCCAGCTGTTACCTTTGGCCAGGCATTCTTTTACTCTATCCAGAGACTCATTTCTGGACAAAATAAATCTCCAGGGTTGATTGTTATAACAGGACGGGGCCCAGCGAGCTGCTTCCAGAAGTTCATTTATCTTTTCATCTTCAACCTGACGATCAGGATCGATGATGTGAGAACTTTTTCTGTTTTTGATTGCAGAGAGCATTAAAAAAATATCCTAAAAATTTACAAACTTTAATTATATCGACCATTCATTTTCTATTCCCTATTCCCTATTCACTATTCCCTTATCCATTTTTCTTAGTTCTTTATTCTTTGGTCTTTTCCCTCAACAATTTATCCAAAAGACAAAAAAATCTCCTAAATTCCCCTTGTCAGGGAGACATTAAGATTTCCTTTTCTGTTAATAAACATCCATTGATCACTTCATCTCATTCTTAATTCACAATCCTATATGCTACATAGGTATAGGTTGAGGTTGAAATTAGGTTTTAGTTATCAGTTAAGGCACAAGCTTTCTCTTAACCTTAGCCTTAACCGCAATTATTACTCATTTATCTTTACCTTTTTATTCATTTTTCCCTATTCCATATTCCCTTTTCCCTTTTCCTTTTCCCTTGCTCCTTCCCTCTTCCATCGCAGTAGTGCCTGAATTATCAGATAAGATGATACTTCAAGGACCAATGTGCACCATGTCATACTGGAAATCACCTCGTTCATAATATTGCTCATCACGTTTGCAGAGTTCATATTCTCCTTTTAATAATGAATATAGACTTCTGCAAATGTTACTAATTAATTGTAATTAAACGATTTAAAAACCTCA
>CAYUAG010000061.1:0-22708 GCA_964442615.1 uncultured bacterium | reverse complement strand
CGTCTTCTACATGGGATTTGTGTGCTTGAAAATGAAACTTTTTTATAAATGTTCTACACCTTCGGATAAAATAACACTGAATTGACAAATACTTCGCCGAACGGAACGATAAGTTATAAAGTACAAAAAATTGCACTTAATAAATCGGAGGTTAAAATGTCAAATCAAAAATCTAAAAATGTTCAGCCCCATGATGTAAGTTTCAATTCCATTGGATTTCCAGACAAAGTAAGTTCAAGCCCTGGAAGTCTCTCTCATGAATATACATATCTTCTGACCCGTCCATATTTTCATGCTCTCTTGTCAAATCAAAAATTAAATAGTAAAGATGTTGCCCAAGTGTTCATGGATATTTTGAGAATACATATCAGAAAAAAACTACACAATCAAAACGCAGGACTGGATGACATTTTATCACACATACATCTCTTGGAGGATGTTAATCCAGAAAATCCACTATATATACAGACCTCCACACCTTTTGATCAAAACAAATTAGAAAACTTAGAGAATCGTCTTAAAAACAATAACATTCTATCAAAAAAAATCAGTAAAGAATATCTTGATTACATAGATGATTTGAAAAATGGATTAAAGGATATGATGGCCTACTTCTCAGGGCAAAGTGAACAATTAAATAAAAAACTGCTGTTTGCAAGACTTTATGATATTTCCATGACAGGAGATAAATGTGAATTCGGCTTTAATAAGGAAAAAATTGTTAAAATTTCATATAATAACAATGTATTTATTTTGGAATTCCAAAACCTTAAGGACCAAGCAAAAGAAATCATAAATTGGCTCTTACTAGCAGAATCTGGTTTAGTCCCCAAGGTTATAACAGAAAATAATCAACAAAAATTAATAATTGAGACGAATTGGGATTTCAACACAAAAACATCTGCAGCAGAAGCAATTTATCGAATATTAAATAATTATTATGGTTGCAATATAGATAACCAATTACGTGATTTCTCCCTTGATCAAAAAAAATCGGGATGTTTCATTGCAACTGCTGCTTATGGTTCAAGCATAGCTCAAGAGGTAGACATACTCCGCTCTTGGCGAGACGAATCATTATTGAACTTTGGATTTGGAAGAATTTTAATAAAAGCATATTATAAAATATCACCACGAATTGCAAAAATCATTAAAAATTCAGATATCATGAAAATGATAGTACGAGCACTTCTCAAACCATTGATTTATTGTATAAAAAGTAAAGTTAACTAGTACTGTAATATTTTATTCGATCCTTACCTGATTGATCACACTAAGATTTTAATTTTAGTCTAAAACAAAAAGACTCTGCCTTCAAATTTATCAATAAAAACTAAAAATAAACTGTTATCTGTATTCTGGTATGAAGGCTGAGCTCTTTTATTTCACCCCGGGTTGGGATCCCGAAGCGATCAATTAAATAAAACAATCTCAACCATACACACATCCATCCTGATCTTTAGTCCTTACTGAAAAGATTAGTTGTTAGTAAAGAGCTTTTGCACAGAATCCTTCATGAGTACAATCAAAGTAAAAACACCAAGAACAGTACCAAAGGGCATAACTATACACTCCAATCCTGCCACTACCAGACAAAATGTACGGGATACATGCAGCTTGAGTTTTTTTCCTGCAATTATGATGAGTATTGATAGAGTCCATCCAGCAAGAATAAATAAAGCAGGAAAGAGGATTAAAAACCAGCCAATGAATTGAGGTGCCCCATCTCCAGTTTCAAATGCACCGCTCAGTATGGCTATTCCTATCCCCATGTGCAGGAAAGGAATGCAGGAGAAGAGAGCAGTCAAACCACCCACAACATAGTGAAAGATTGAGAGTAGATTCAAATGTTGTTCATCTTGAGTCATGGTTGTATCCTTTCAGATTATTCTTCTGTTATTAAATTATTATAGTTTTTTACTATAAAAATAAACCATTAACACAAAATTATTAACTACACATACATCCGTAACTGGACGCGAAAAATTATTTATGATTTGACAGTATCATCAGTATAGGCAGAATCAGGGCTCTTATTTTATGTTTAATGCAGTTTAATAATTGATAATCATAGTAAACTTTAACAACTAGGTTCGCTTCCGGTGTAAAGCTGGGAGCAAGCCAAAACTGATAATTAAAGGCAAAACTGCCAACCCGCTGGAAATCTGGGAAATAGTGTTAATTACAGCAACATCTGAATTATGCACTGCAATTGCAATATAGGCCCAGAGAATAACCAGATTGAATATATAGTCTTTCCGGGTAATCGCAATAAACAATGATAAAGCTAATCCTAGCATGCTTATTAGGACAAACCAGAGTACTGGAGTAAGACCAAAACCGTCCCAGTTCAGCCAATGAAGATATACAGTGATATTAACTATAGTTGCCACACTTATCCAACCTAAATAAAGGCTGAAAGGTTTATGTACCAGCCACTTTTCCCTTAATGAAACTTTTGCTATCCCGATTTCAAGATTCAGATATATTTTTATTAAAGAAAACAATAGTATTAGCATTACAATAACCGTAAGAGTGAATAATTCATAATGCCAGTCCAAAAGCCAGCTTATATTTGCAAAGCAGCTGAGAAGAAAAAACAACCCGATTTTATCAATCAATGCCGAGGTTCGCTGTTTAGGTAACAATTGGTAAATTCCGAATAACAGTAAACCCAGATAAATAAGACCCCATATGGAAAACGCATATCTAGCCGGTTTAAACAATATCTCAAACCTATCAGAAATTTCTCCGGTAGTTTGATTGTTGATCGGTAATGTGGTGGCTAAATAGTTTACTACCAGGGTAGCCAGAAGCATAATAAAATTTAGAAAGGGAAGTATTGATTTTTTTTTCATGGTAATCACCTTTAAAATCTATTCATAAAATATTAGATTATTATTTAAAAATCAAATATTTTTAAAATTTTTTACTAACAATCTAAGGATGAGATAAAACCATAATTTTGGAAGGATAAGATAATTTTTCAATTATATATAAAACTGCTATAAATTCTGCATAAAAATTCTTGGAAGCAAATCCAAATCTGCTGCTTGAGTAATTTTGTATTATTTCATCAATTTCCCGCGATCCGGATTTTTTAACTGCCCGCTTAACACCATAAAGACCATGATTATAAGCAGTAACAGCCAATGGCCAACTACCCAGAACCTGATAATTACGCTTTAACAACTTTGCTGCTGCCCGACTGGAAAGATAGGGATCTTTGCGCTCATCAATCTTGTTGTTTATAGTTAAAAACATCTGACCAGTTGAACGGGTAAACTGCCAGATTCCCACAGCACCATATTTGGATTCAGCCTGGGGATTAAATGAAGATTCTACATGAGCAAGATAAATTAAATGCTCTGGTACTCCCTCTTCTTCAAAAATTTGTTTAAAGGTATGAATATAGAATTCTGACCTTTTCACTCCCTGTTTAAACTTCTCTTTCATCCCTCCCTGCGCTCTAATATTATTCACTGCTTGCATAAACACTGACGCTTTTGGATGTTTTCCAAACAATCTGTAAATTCTGTACTCCTCTTCAATAAGATTATTAGGGGTATAGTTACCTGTTCCAAGTTTTCTAAGAATCAACTCTACCTCTTTCATATTCTCTTTAAGAATCTCTTCTTTATCTGAAACAGAATGTTTAGCATTCTTGGTATAATCTCTAAAATCCACTATTCTGTAGATTCGCTCAGGTTTTTGAACATCATGAATAATTTGCTGGTGTTTTGAATAACGGGTAAAAACATTGATCCAGAACTGCACCCGAAGTCTTAAACTCTTGGGTACCGGAAAATACTCTGTATCTTCCCCAGATACTGCAATCCTTACCTGTAAAAACAACAAAAAAATAAAAACCAGAAATACTTTATAACAGGTATAACTACTCTTTTCCCCCGAAATTAAACCAATCATAGTATTTAATCTTTTTTTATTGCACATTACAAAATCTATAGTCTTTAATATATTGCATTTAGAACATTTATTTTGAAACCTAATTAATCAGGAAAAAAGGAAAGCAAGTATCATACCTCAAATATACCTGTAAACCAATAAAAATCCCTCTGTAACTTCAGAGGGTTGATAAAATTAATACAAGTAAATTAAAGACAATTATTTATAATAATTTTTTCTATTCTAATGACTCTACTTATCCAAAAGTATTCACCTCTTTTTCATACCTTACCACTCTTTTTCAGGAACTTAATACATTTCTCCACACCCAGAATCTCAACCACATCGGTCAAATTCGGACCATGCATCTGGCCGGTTAATGCCACCCGCACCGGCATCCAGAGACTTTCTCCTTTTACACCAGTACTTTTTTTGACTTTTTTTAGAAGATCCAAAAACATCTGACCATTAATATTTTCAACCTTTCTCAACTCAACCAGGAGTTCGGATATGACCTGTTTTGCTTCCGGATTATACAGCACTTTCTGTGCTTTATCATTCTCAGGAATAACCCTGTCCTGAAAGAAAATCTTTGCCTTGTCTACTACTTGGGAAAGCTTTTCCACCTTCTGCTGCAAAACCAAAGTAACTCTTTTTAGCACTGTCTCAGACTGGGAAGCATACTCACTCTTTTGGAAAAAAGGCAGGACTGCCTGAAAAAATTCATCTTGGGACATTTTTCTGATATAAACACCATTCATCCACTCCAATTTCTCAATATCAAAAACAGCGGAGGATTCTGAAACTCTGTTAAAATCAAACTCTTTAATTAAACGCTCTTTGGATAGGATTTCATCACCTGATTCAGATGACCAGGAAAGCCGGGAAAGAAAATTTATAAAACTTTCCGGTACATAGCCCTGTTCTCTGAACTGGGAAACCGAAGTTGCTCCATGACGCTTTGATAACCGGGTTTTATCTCTTCCCAATATCATGGGAATATGAGCAAATTCCGGCATTTTCCACCCCAGGGCTCGATAAATTAAAATCTGTCTGGGAGTATTGGATACATGATCATCACCCCGAACTATGTGAGTAATTTTCATCAGATGATCATCAATAACACAAGAAAAATTATACATGGGCATACCGTCCGAACGCATAAGGATAAAATCTCCAAATTCCTCTTCCTGAAAATCAATGGTTCCTTTTATAATATCTTTAAATTCAGATACTCCTTCAACAACAAAAAAACGAATTGAAGGTTTCCGTCCCTCTTCTCTTAGTTTTTCTTTTTTTTCTAAAGTTAAATTCCTGCACCTGCCATCATAAACAGCAGATTTCCCTGCCCTGACTCTCTGTTTTCTCCTGTTTCGAAGTTCCTCAGCAGTGCAAAAACATTCATAGGCTTTCCCCTGTTTCAATAACTCTTCAGCATAATTGTGATATATTCCCAAACGCTTTGACTGATAGTAGGGGCCATAATCACCATCAATTTCAGGTCCTTCATCCCAATCCAGTCCAAGCCACTTAAGATCTTTAATAATACTCTTTTCAGACACTTGGGTAGACCTCTCAACATCAGTGTCCTCAATCCGCAGGATGAATCTTCCCTGGGAATGTTTGGCAAAGATCCAGTTCATAATAGCAGTTCTGGCATTACCAATATGCAGATGGCCGGTTGGACTGGGTGCAAATCTTGTTCGAACCATATTTATTCTATCCTTTTCTTAACAAATAAAAATCTCTTTTCCCATAATATAAAAATTTTAATGATTTATTCACATTGATTGATTAACACAATTACTCTCCCTTCGTGAACTTCGTGTGCTTCGTGGTAAAATTGAGCTAAAAAAATATATCAATTTATTTTTACTTAATGAAATTCATGAATAAAACAGGTTAATTTCAGCTAAAATTCACTCCTGATGTCCGGATCTTTTTCTTACCTGCAGGATCTCCTTCCGCTCTTTCCCCTTTAAATCTCGAATGGCATACAGGGTGATTGTGGAACTGACACCCCGCTGTCTCAAATCCTTGACATAAGCTTTCACCTGTTCTGGTGCTGAACGCAGATTATCCTTCAAGGCCCATCCCACTCCTTTTTGCACGATATCCTCTTCATCCCAGATTAAATTCTCACATAAATTTAAAACTTCCTTGGTAAACTCCCCACTCTTTCCTACTCCTCGGGTAAAAATCACTACACTTGCCCGCCGCTTCCAACAATTTGAGGAGTTATTCCACCTCTTGAGTAGGAAAAATATTTCCGAACCATATTTGTCTAGCAATGGTCTTATAACCTCTCCACAAAAATAATCCACCTGGGACCAGCTCCGAAAATCATTACCTAGTCTATCCAGAGTCCTAAAATGTTCCGGTTTAAGTTCATCCACACTGAGTGCAACCAAATAAATAGCAGCATGCCCTAACTCTCCAATATGCTGGCTGAGTAAATCTTCTGCCAGTTCTAAACGCTCTTGAAAAGAAAACTCCAAGAAACGAGGCCGAAACTCCTTCATAATCTTATAAAAGTCAGAAGCCTTCAACCCATAGCTGATATACTCCCGGTGCTTATGGAACCGCTGTTCCGGCTCAGGTTGCCTGGTACCAGCTGCAGTTTTAATGACCTTCTCAAGGTCAGTAATTAGCTTCTTCATTAAACTATATTTAAAAACTTTATTTGTTAAACAAATGTAATTGACTTGTATAATTATAAATTCTATTCTCTGCTATTTTTACATAATGAGGATTGATATCATATCCAATATAGTTTCTTTTATCTTTAATTGCCGATAGACAGGTTGTACCACTTCCTACAAAAGGATCTAAAACAACATCTCCTTTGAAGGTATACAATTGAATTAGACGGTGAGGTAATTCTTCTGGGAAAGGAGCAGGATGACCTATTTGTTTTGCTGAAACAGCTGAAAATTTCCAGACACTTTTTGTCCATGCCATAAATTCTTCTTTATTGATTGTATTTTTTTTACTTTCTCTTTTTCTTGAAAAAGTATCTTTGGAAAAGATCAAAATATATTCATGAATATCCCTTAATACAGGATTTGCTGCCGAAAGCCAGCTACCCCAAGCAGTTGATGGACTCGCACTTGATGCTTTGTTCCATATAATCTCACCACGCATTAAATAGCCAACTTTTAGCATTCCCTTTATAATATAACTATGAAGAGGAATATATGGCTTTCTTCCAAGATTAGCAATATTGATACAAGCACGCCCACCAGGGACTAATACCCTATATACCTCTTGCCAGACATTATTCAGTAAATTAAGATATTCTTTAAGAGTTAAATTTTTATCATATTCTTTAGTTACATTATAAGGTGGGGATGTTATCATTAAATGAATACTATTATCAGGCAGTTCATTCATTTTTTCACTGGATTTACAAAAAATTTTATTAAGCCTCTTTTCTTGAATTTTATTTTCAATATACTTTATTTTTTTCCTAATCCTTAAGCCTTCATATAGTCTACTTTGATAGAATTTACTTGAGTCATGATTGATACGTCCAGGAGTTCCAAATGAACTTGTCTTAGTACCAGATTGTTTTTGCGAATAGGGTTTTTTAATCATTTTATTCCCTTATAAGAGATAAAAATTTTTCCGCTTTTTTCTCATAATTAGGTTCCTTACTTGCTATTTCAATAATTCTTCCTAATTCTCTTCTCGATTTCATACTAGAAAAAAATTCACGCTTTTCTGATAATAAATTATCAAGATTTTGTTCCAATTCTTTATATAAATCCATTCTAATAAATCCATTATTAGATGTACATTTTATATTTTCACCATTGTTATCTAATGGATCCGGATTAACAGACCAAAATCCCTGTATTATTCCTGAATTATAAAGGTGATCAACTTTCACATAATAACTCTTGGTAATTGGGGTATTTCCTAAAATAACTATAGGTATTTGAGAAGCACTATAATTTGAAACACGGATATTTATACTTTTCCCAATAGCTTTTAACATGGAATCGGATCTTAACAATCCAGGATTACCTTTGTGTGTTCTAAAATCGCCTAAACAGATTATTTCATCATCTTTTAACTCCCAGTTCCATACAATAGACATCTTTACTTCAAAAATAGCAATTATATTTTTAGCTGACTGTACTCTTTTTCTATTTTTACATAAAGCTACATCAGCTGGCGATTGAACTGTAAGGCTGAGTTCATCGCAAATAACACTTTGAACAGCATAAAAACCTTTGGTTCTGGCAAACTCATCAAGTAAATCTACTGAATATTTTTCAGTAAAACTGCCAATAAGTGCATTTCTGCTTTGTAATGTTGATTTTTTCCCTTTATATGACTTTGGCCAGTAAGCATAATAATGTGCATCATCACTTAGATAGAAAAGTTGTTCAGGTGCAGCAAATTTCTTTGCTTCATTAAAAAATTCAATTTCTTTTTGTTTTGTCCAAAGCGTATGCATTAGTTTTCCTTGAACTGAATTATAATAAAAGATATCAAACTGTAAAATATATAATAACCATATATAACTTTAAAACTCATTTGTATTTTCTCAATTCGAGTAGTCACCTGTAAATTTCTACTATCACTAGTCTTCAAAAATCACTCTCTTCCACCATCACCACCGCATGAGCAGCGATTGCATCCCCCCTTCCTATATCCCCTAATCCTTCATGAGTAGTAGCTTTTATAGAAACTTGTTTTTTCTCCAATCCAAGAGTTTGACATATTTTTTTATTCATCTGATTTTTATATGGAGTAATTTTGGGTTTTTCAGCAATAATGGTGGCATCAATATTTATTACTTTAAAACCAGCATCATTGACTATTTCAGCCGTCTTTTTTAAAAGATCAATACTGGAAGCATCTTTATACTGGTTATCAGTATCTGGAAAATGCTCTCCAATATCACCCTGAGCAGCTGCACCCAACAGAGCATCAGCAATAGCGTGACATAAAACATCAGCATCAGAGTGACCTTCAAGTCCCTTATTAAAAGGAACTAATATTCCTCCTAAGATTAAACTTCTCTCTTTGACCAGGGGGTGAATATCATAGCCAAAACCTATTCTACTCATAAATCCTCAAATAAATTTCTCCGCAATTATCATATCTTCAGGAGAAGTAATTTTTATATTCTTCTCTTCCCCTTTTACCACCTTAACCTTATACCCTATTTGTTCCACCAAACTAGAATCATCCGTAACCATAACATCAGCTTCCCAGGCTTTTTTATAAGCCTCTATCAACAACTCTTTTTTAAATGACTGAGGAGTCTGAACTCTCCATAGTTTACTTCTATCAAGAGTTGCTCTGACACAATGGTTTACAACCTCTTTTACAGTTTCATACACTGGTATTGCTGTAATCACAGCACCCCACTTTTCGGTTTCCTTTATACACTTATTAATAATTCTTACAGAAATAAAAGGCCTTACCCCATCATGAACCATTACTATTTCCGTATTATCCGGAATCCGACATAATCCATTCCAAACTGAATGTTGTCTTGTTTTTCCCCCTGCAATTACTTCTGCTGCTTTGGGAATATTCCATTTCTTTAGTAATAATTCAGTTTTGGTCATCTCAGCTTTAGGAACAATTAAAAATATTTTCCCCACTCCTGAACATCCTAAAAATTTTTCCAAGGTATAAACAATAATAGGCTTATCATGTAAATATAAAAACTGCTTAGGAATATCAGCCTTCATCCGAACTCCACTTCCACCAGCAGCAATAATAGCAGCAACCTTTACACTTTTATTTGACAACATAACCCCTACTAAATAATCAACATTGCATCTCCATAAGAAAAAAACTTATATTCATCCCGTACAGCTTTTCTATATGCTTTAAAGACAAATTTATAACCTGCAAATGCACTTACAAGGATAAGGAGACTGGAACGAGGCATATGAAAATTTGTCAAAAGTACATCCACAACTTTAAACTTATAAGGTGGATAAATAAATTTATCAGTCCAACCACTGTCTTGTTTTATATGTTTATCAATAGTAAGAATCGATTCTAAAACTCGAACAACTGTTGTACCCACAGCAACAATTCTTCCATTATTATCAATAGTCTCATTGATCAGTCTAGCTGATTCTTCCGATATTTCATAATATTCCGAATCCATCTTATGACGGGAAAGATCCTCAACTTCTATTGGTCGAAAAGTACCAAGGCCAATGTGAAGCACAACAGGTACAATTCTAATACCTTTATTCCTTATCTTTTTTATCATTTTTTTATCAAAATGAAGACTTGCGGTTGGTGCAGCAACCGCTCCCCGTCTTTGTGCAAACAGGGATTGATATCTGTCTCTATCAATATCTTCAGGTTCTCTTTTAATATAGGGAGGAAGTGGTATTTTGCCAATTTTCTCAATTATTTTAAAAAAATCACCGTCATACACAAATCTAATAACTCGTCCACCTGATACAGTATTATCCAGTACTTCACATTTTAATTTATCCCCAACTCTAAGTTTATTACCAACTCTAACCTTTCTGGCAGGTTTTACTAATACTTCCCATAAATCTTTCTCTAATTCGCGCAGTAAAAATATTTCAACCATTGCATGAGTTTTATCTTTTATTGCCATAAGTCTAGCAGGAAAAATTTTTGTTTCATTAACAACCAGACAATCTTTCTCATCAAGATAGTCAATTACCTCTTTAAAATGCTTATTTTCAATAGTCTTCTTTTTCCTATTAAGAACCATTAATCTTGAACCACCTCGTTTCTTGGAGGGATATTGAGCAATCAATTTTTTTGGAACTCTGTAATTAAAATCTGATAGTTTCATTAAACACCCCAATATATCAATATAGTTTTAAAAAAGATTTTTCTGTTTTGAACCAGAATTTGGTATCCCCAGAAGCTGGTAAGCCCGTTCTGTAGCCTCTCTTCCTCTGGCAGTACGTTTCATAAATCCTTCCTTTATCAGATAGGGTTCATAAATTTCCTCAATTGTCCCTCTGTCTTCACTAACAGAAACAGAAAGTGTATTTAAACCAACAGGTCCACCATTGAAATCTTTAACAATCACATTGAGTATCCTTTTATCCATTTCATCAAGACCGCATGAGTCCACATCTAGTCGACATAAAGAATTATCAGCTATACTTTTGGTTATATATCCTTCACCTTCAACTTGGGCAAAATCCCTAATTCTTCGTAATAAACGGTTAGCCACTCTTGGAGTTCCTCTGGAACGTATTGCAATTTCTTGAATACCTTCTTCATCAACTTCCACCTCAAGTAGATGGGCCGATCTTCTGAGAATTTTTGAAAGATCATCTGAATCATAATAATCTAGCCTGTTTACAACTCCAAAACGTGCTCTTAGGGGCGAAGTAAGAAGACCAGCTCTGGTAGTAGCCCCGATCAAAGTAAACCTGGGAAGGTTAAGACAAACACTTCTTGCATGAGGACCATGGTCAATCACAATATCCAGCCGAAAATCCTCCATGGCAGGATAGAGATATTCTTCCACTACAGCATTCAAACGATGTATTTCATCAATAAATAAAACATCTCTTGGTTTTAGATTGGTTAAAATACCTGCCAGATCAGCCGGACGTTCAAGCGCAGGGCCGGTAATGATTTTAATTCCTGTATTTAATTCATTGGCCAATATATGAGCAAGGGTAGTTTTACCCAGACCAGGAGGTCCGTAAAATAATACGTGATCTAAAGCATCCCCTCGCTTCTTTGCTGCTTTAACAAAAACCTTAAGGTTGGAAACAATTTTTTTCTGCCCCACAAATTCATTAAAATTGTGCGGTCTTAATGACTGATCAAATTTTTTTTCATCTTCTTGAACTAAAGGATTTGTAACTCGTTTAGATTGCATTTAAGTTAAATAAACTCTCTTAATAATTTACTGTTTAGTAAGCGCTTTTCTAATTATCTGTTCAACTGAAGCTGAAGGATTTTTCTCATATATTTTTTGAACCTCTCTGTTTGCCTTAGCCTCGTTAAAACCTAGAGATATTAAAGCTAATACAGCATCTCTGTTAGCAGGAATAGAAGCTGCTGCCTCAGTTCCCCCTTTCTCGCTTAATATCCTACTAATCTTTCCCTTCAATTCCAAAACTAATCGTTCGGCTGTTTTTTTCCCAATACCGGGTGCTGAGGTTAAAGTTTTAATATCATTGTTATAAACCGCATGTTTAAACTCTTCAAAAGGAATCCCAGAAAGCATACTCTGGGCAATTTTGGGGCCAATACCAGAAACAGATAAAATCATTTTGAATATTTCTCTTTCTTCCTCTGCTACAAAACCAAACAATCTTACAGAATCTTCACGATGATGAAGATAAGTCAAAATACAAATATCCTCTCCAATATTTCCCAGAGTATTAAAACTGGATAAGGTTATCAATATTTTATATCCAATACCATTTGATTCAACAATTAAAAAAGCAGGATTTTTATCAATCAGTTTGCCGCGTATATATGAGATCATACTTATAATTAAAATTAAACTCCATATTTATTTTTCTTAAATTCATGACAGATAGCTACAGCTAAACCATCTGCTTCATCTTCCTGTAATTTTGTATTATTCAATTTGAGGATTTGTAATACCATAGCTTGAACTTGTGTCTTTGAGGCTCTCCCAACTCCCACAACTGATTGTTTAATCTCTGTGGGTGTATATTCTGCAATAGGAATTCCTTTTTTAACTACTGCTAGAATAATAACTCCCCTGGCATGTCCTAATTTTAAGCTAACTTTTGCATTTATATTAACAAAAACATTTTCAATTGCCATCACATCAGGATTATAATAATCCAAAAGCTCTTGAATATGATCATAAATTTGCCCCAGTCTTTCAGGAAAAGATAATTTAGGATTAATGCAAAAATTCCCGGAATTAATTATTTTAATAGTATTATTTTCTGAATTGATCAATCCATAACCGATACTCAGTAATCCTGGATCAATTCCTAATATTACCAATAGTGACTACTCCTCTATCTCGGATTCATCAATATCAAAATTGGAGTAGACTTTTTGTACATCATCACACTCTTCCAGACTTTCCATTAAGTTAAGAACAGTTTTTGCATCTTTTCCTTCTACTTTAACTGTATTCTTAGGTATCATAGTCACTTCAGAAGAAGTTGATGAAATCCCACTATCATTCATTGTTCCCTTAACTTGAATAAAATCTTCAGGAGAAGTTATTATCTCATAAATATCCTTTTCAGTAGTCATATCCTCTGCTCCGGCTTCCAGAACCAGTTCCATCAACGCATCTTCCTCAATATCATCTTTATTCACAACAATAATCCCTTTTTTATCAAACATCCAGGAAACACACCCGGTTTCACCTAAATTTCCTTTATATTTGGTAAGAAGATGCCGAACTTCAGAAGTGGTTCGATTAGTATTGTCAGTTAAGGTGTCTATCATTATAGCAACACCTCCTGGTCCATATCCTTCATATATCTTTTCTTCATATACCACACCTGGTAATTCACCAGTCCCTTTTTTAATAGCTCTCTCAATATTTGTCTGAGGCATATTAGCAGATTTAGCTGCATCAATAGCTGTGCGTAGTCTTGGATTGGTTTCCTCGTCACCTCCACTAATCCTAGCAGCAGTAGTAATTTCCCTTATCAGCTTAGTAAATATTTGCCCTCGTTTGGCATCTTCTTTTTCCTTTTTTCTTCTTATTGTACTCCATTTGGAGTGTCCTGACATAAAATTTCCTCCAAAACTATATAATATTATAAATTAACCAAAAAAGTACAGAGAAATATTTTACTATTTAAAAATATTTATTAACTATAGGTAAAATCCTCAGAGGTTTAATATATTATACTCTGTTTTTTCATAAAACTTTTTCAATAATTAAAAAATATCCTGATTTAAAGAAATCTACGATTACCTTACAATCTTTCTTTCTACTTTTATTTTGGAAGGAACAATCCAGGCATTAGTCCACTCACTTTCACCTACTCTTCTACCAATCATTTTCACCTTTTCCCGCAACTCCTCAGCCTCTTTACGTGTTTTACAATCTCCAACTCTGATCTTCCATAAAGGCGATTCAAATTCTAGATAAACACTTTCTTGAATCTTATAAATCACCTTTTGTTTCGCTCTTCTGGCCAGGTCCTCATGAGGTGTGGCTAAAAGCTGAATCCTATATCCTTGCATAGTAACTTCTTCTGTCTCTGTTGTGAGCTCATTATCTGTATTATTTATTTCACTGTTTATTTTATCTTTTTGTTTACTCTCTTCAAGGTTATCTTCAGGGATTTTTAATTCTTCTTCTAGTGATAATGGATCAAAATCCTCAATGTATTTTTTATCTTCTTTCTTGGTTTCTGGATCACTCTTCCATCCTAATTGTGTAGAGGAACAGGAAATCATAAAGACCACAAATATTATTGTATAAAAATACTTTTTAAATATCATCAACAACCTCATTTTTTTATTTTTTACCATTATAATATACAAAAAAATTGCTGTGTGTTCAAGTTGTTTTTTTTAATTTTATCGAGCAATCCATATAAAATAATCAATAAATTATTCTTAAATTTTAAATAAACAAACTTTTATACAATTATAATTATTGGGCTTTCTACAAAGAACCTCGTATATGTCATTCCGAATACCCAATCAAGTTGAGTACAAGGTTGTCTCGGTGTCTCATAAATACTTGATTTTTCATTAGAACCTGAAAAAATACTGAACCGAGCCTGTACTGAGCTCGTTTAAGTATTCCGCACAGGACTCAGGATGGTCAATGCACGAAATAACAATTTTTTTAGATATTCCCACATTTCAAGTCATTTATATACTCTTAGATTACATTTTTAAATAATAACTAAATATCTTGATAAACACATCACCTTTATTTTAAAAATATAAAAATTTATAGAGAAAACCATAGATGCTATAAATATTAAATATAATAAATATAAATTTATTAAGAAAGTGGAGAGCAGAGGTAATATTTAAGCTTATAAACAATAACTAATTTATAAAATACAATATTTTCTTAAAAATCTAAAAACCTTAATGATATTAACTGATTAATAATAAGGTTTTAACTATTACTATGAAAAAAAATTTGCTTAAATTGATAAGAGTAAGAATTTTATTGTTTAAAAATCGAAAAATAAGTATGTTAAATTCAAATTTATTTATAAACTTATCTTAATCATTTACTATTCTCTTTCCGAAACGTTAAACTTAGCAAGAAGTTGCTTTTCTGATTCAGCCATAGTTAGCAGTGTTTTTGCCATTGATTCCACCATATTGAACTGAATTTCCATTTCTTTGGTGTAATTATTCACTTTTTGAACTTCTGTCGCGTTTTGCTCACTTACACTTGTTACATGATGCATAGCTATATCAACATCCTGGGAAAATTTTTCAATCTCATTCAAAGAAGAAGAAATTTTATCCATGCGTTGTTGATTGAGATTCACATACTCACGAATATCTTTTATAGCAGAAACCGCTTCATCAGATAAATTCGCGGACCTTTTAATCATTTCCAAACCAGAGTTCATTACATTTTCAACCTTTTTAACACCTTCCTTAAACTGTTCAATCAAATCAAAAATCTCTGTGGTATGACTTTTTGTCTCCTGTACCATCTTTCTTATTTCCCGGGCTACAACCCCAAAACTTTTTCCGAATTTTCCTGCCTTTACTGATACCAGGTTTGCATTTAATCCCAAAACATTGATTTCAGTTGCAATATCATTAATAAACCACATAATCTTATCAATCTTTTTGGAATAATTACCTAATTCCTCAACCACCTGCCAGGAATCAGCTACTGATTTTTCCACCAAACGAAGACTCTCAATGGTCTTTTCCATTGCCGTAGTACCACTGGTTACTGCTTTTACGGTTTGTTCTGCTGCTTTGGCATTTTCATTGGTTTCTTCATTGACTATTTTAATATTTCTCAATAAATGACTTAAAGTATCCTGGGTTTGCTTTACATTTTTATTCTGGGATAAAGTTCCCTGGTACATTTCATCCATGGCAGTATTAATATTTGATGTCATAGTCATAGTTTCAGTAGTACTGGTTGCCAGTTGATTACTCATATCCATGAGCTTTTCAGCTTGATTGGTAATAGTATCCACTAAACTCCGTAGATTGAAAGGTTCACTATTCAAAGTAATAACTGGTATGCCTTCCGATACTGCCTGGTTTATATAGGGGATTAGTTGCCTTTCCGATGCAATGATACCAATACCATCATATCGTTTTGAGATGAGATCTTTAAAAGCCGGCCCATACACATCCAAACCAAATAGTCCCTTGGTTCTATTTTCTTCCGGCACAATTAATTCAACCTCAACATTGTTATCCTTTAATAACTTTTTAGCAGCAAGCACTCCCTGTGTAACAATCATCCAGAATTCACAATCAACTCTACCTAATATTGCAATTCGAATAGGTCTAGAAGACTTCTTATTTATAGGTTTTGCCAATCTGTCCAAGGAAGCTTGAGGTCGAATTAGTCCCTCCTCTTCACTCCAATATTCTTGATAATTCTCATAAGTAATAATATCAATATGCGTAAAAAGCCGCGGAATTGGTGGCTGCCAATTATCTATCAGATGATTAAAAAGATGAATAACTGGATTAAAACCTTGAGCATAAGGATCTTCATCAAGCACTGTAGTTATTACACCCTTTTTAACAAACTCAATTATTGAACTGGTGAGATCATGTGCTATTATTTTTACTTTATCCTTCTTTTTAGCATCAATAACCGCTTGTGCAACTGCATTGGGTGTTGCACCTTCACAAATATATATACCCTTTAAATTTGAATATTTTTTTAATAATGCTATTGTTTTTTCACGACTTATATTTTGTTTGTCATTGCTTTCGATGATCTCAATATTTTGTATTTCAGGAAAGGAGGCTTTAAGAACCGAATCAAATCCCTTACGACGCAATTCAGTACTTGCATAACCAAACACATTTATTACAACTGCTACCTGGCCTTTCCCTTTGAGAATTTCACCCATTAATTCTCCACAACGTTGACCTTCCAGGAAAGAATCCTGACCTACATAACAAAGTCTTTTGCATGGTATGTCAGTAACTAAATTAAATTCTACAGCTACTTCATGCAGGTTAGTGATTATCTGATTCAATATACTAATCTGTGATTTCTTTTGTGGATCTGATACAACCACAGGTTTAGCTCCAACAGTCAGAGTAGTTGAAAGATCTCCCTGGGATAGATTGGCCATAGCATTTTTCCAGTTATTCAGATCTTTTAAAAGTTTATCTCCCTGTTTAACTATTTTCTTATTAAAATTTGACATCTTATCACACCTCAAATTTTATTAGTTAATTATATGCATACTCATAGTGAGATTACACATGTACTTACAATGCAGTATGAAAATATTGGTAGTAACTAAATTTCTATATTTAATCTAATATTTTTTAGCACTATCTATAAATTTTAGTTACTAATCCACAAATTATTCCTATCCTATTTATTTACAATTATTTACTCACATCTTAAATTAAGAGATATACTGAAGAACAATAATTTCATAATCAGGTAATTATAATTCATCAATTCAAACAATTTTACATATTGAATATGCAAAAATCATTCCTGTAAATTAATAGGATTTTTAACATATACTACCTAAAGAAATACAAAATCGAATTAAGGAGCTTCAAAATTTACCTGTTGACTTTATTATAAATAGTAGTTATCTTTTAATTCATAATATCTTAATTTAGGGAGAAATAATGCCTAAGGAAAGCGATCTAAAAACTATTGAAAAATTACAAGAAGCTCGCTCAGAAATTTTCAAAGAAATCGAAAAAATTATTATTGGTCAAAAACATATCATTGAACATTTACTTATAACTCTTTTTTCTCATGGTCATTGTCTTTTAATCGGGGTCCCTGGTCTGGCAAAAACCCTCCTTATTTCCTCTCTATCAAAACTGCTGAATTTAAAATTCAATCGAATTCAATTCACTCCAGATCTCATGCCTTCAGATATTACTGGAACTGAAGTTCTAGAAAAAGATCATTCCACTGGAAAAAAATTTTTCCGCTATATTAAAGGTCCTGTTTTTGCTAATATTATCCTTGCTGATGAGATTAATAGAACTCCTCCTAAAACCCAGGCTGCTCTGCTGCAAGCCATGCAGGAACATGAAGTCAGTGCATCAGGAAATACTTTTAAACTTGAGGAACCATTCCTTGTCCTAGCTACTCAAAACCCAATTGAACAAGAAGGTACGTATCCCTTACCAGAAGCTCAACTTGACCGTTTCATGTTTAATTTATGGATCGACTATCCTTCTGCAAAAGAAGAAAAAATAGTTGTACAAACAACTACTGGGAATATTGAACCTAAAATACACCCAATATTGGACAGCAAGACCATAATCCATCTTCAAAATCTTGTTAAAAAGGTGCCTGTAGCAGATAATGTGGTTGAATATGCGGTGAATCTGGTCAGAAAAACCCGTCCGCATAATGAAGATTCACCCGAGTTCATTAAAAATTGGGTCAGCTGGGGGGCAGGGCCACGTGCCTCACAGTATCTCATTCTGGGAGCAAAAAGCAAATCTATCTTTGACGGACGTACAACACCTGATATTAATGATGTAAAATCTGTTGCAAAACCTGTTCTTCGTCACCGTATTGTTACAAGTTTTAATGCTGAGGCAGATGGAGTGAAATCAATAGATATTATTGAACGTTTATTAAAAAATGAAGGAGATTAAAATAAATGTCTGACTGGAATTTGGCCCTTCTGATTTTCCTCTTTATCCTCAGTCTTGCTGTTCTGATCAAATCTTCTAATCTTTTCACAGACGCTGCAGAAAAAATCGGCATTAAACTAAAAATACCTTCTTTTATTGTAGGAGTAACTCTTCTTGCTCTTGGCACTTCTCTTCCTGAACTCATCACCTCCATTATTAGTGTTATTAAAAATTCATCTGAAATTGTTATTGGAAACGTTACAGGTTCAAATATTTCCAATATATTTCTAATTTTAGGATGTTGTGCTGTTTATAGTAAAAAAATGAAGATTAACTATGATCTGGAAAAGGTAGACCTGCCTCTTTTAATAGGCTCAGCATTTCTATTTTTAATAATGGTATGGGATGGAAAATTCACTACATTTGAAGCCTTACTTTCCCTTATTGGACTTATGATTTATATTATCCATGCCACCCAGGCCAAAGAAATCAAAATAATTGTACATACAGATATTGATAAAGATATGGATAAGAGTTCCGATATTCCTATATGGAAATCCTGGCTCTTGCTTTGTATAAGTGGAATCCTGTTATATCTCGGAGCCACCTATACTGTTCAATCAATTATTCATATCTCAGATAAGCTTTCCATAGGTAAAGAAATTATATCTGCCAGTGCAGTTGCACTCGGTACTTCCCTCCCAGAGCTCATAGTCAGTCTTAGTGCTATAAAAAAGGGTAATCCAGAAATGGCTGTTGGTAATATCCTTGGCTCCAATATCTTCAATACTTTTGCTGTAATGGGCATACCAGGTTTATTGGGTTCTCTGGTTATTCCCCACGGTATAGTGGTAGAAGTAGTCCCCATTATGATTATAGCCACTCTTGTTTTCTATTTTCTAACTCTAAAAAAGGAACTCACCCAGTGGGAAGGCTTTATTCTGCTTTTATTTTATGTGTTGTTTATTAAAAATCTTTTTGTATGAGGGAAATACTTAATAAATTAATTTCTTGAATAAAAATAATGATTATACTAAAATAAAGAAATTACTGTTTTATAAAACAGAAAAATAATTTTATCTTGTTTATCCTGTTAATCATGTCAAAAATTTATTTTTTTATTATCAGATACTACTTCACTACCATCATCTTCTTATGCATCACTTTTGTCCCCAAATGAGCCTGCAGAATGTATATTCCAGAAGAAAGTTCACCATTATCGGAATCTGAAATTTTCCAGGAAAAAGCATGAACTCCTCTTGTGTAAAAATCATTAGCTATTACTGTAACTAACCTTCCTGAGGTGTCAAATATTTTCATTTTTACCTTTGAAGATTGAGGAAGATAGAAAGTAACTTGAGTTTCAGTATTAAAAGGATTAGGACAGTTCTGATACAGGGCAAAACTATCAAAGGAAATATTCCAATCATTAAACACAGATGTTAATCTAAAGGGACGTTTACACCAGGTTTCATTATTTTTATCTCTGGTTAAAACTCCCCAATACACCGTAGAATGCAGATCAGATATATCCAAGGTAACAGTTGATTTAGTGATATTCTTTTTCTCTATCATAATTCCGTTTTCAAATAAAGAATCAGTACCAAGGAATAGATCGTAAAGTACTGTCTCTCCATCTACTTCAACTGAATTTTCCCAGGAGAACTCAAGATAATCTGTAGTATCTGTAATTACAATATCATCCTCTGGGTAAATAAGAGAAAACTCACCAGGTGGATCATCCACTGGCTTAACCTCTACAATAAATGTATCCAAATCTGATATCTGCCACCTATCGCTAACTTTTAAAATAATTGAATCTCTTCCAAACCAGTGTAACTGGGGAATAAAATTAAGTATAAATTCGTCTCTGTCAAAATCTATATTAAAATGGGTATTATTCTCAATACACACTAAGAGGTCTCTTAAAGAATCAGTAGGATCTGTGACATAATTTTCAATCATAATCTGAAAAACACTATCCTCCCATATTTTAGTATCCGGAATCTCTGTTATTTCTGGCCCAAGATTGAACTGAGAGTTAAAATGTGCCCAAACAGTGCTTGGTTCATTGATAATAAATTGAGCTGGATTATCTGAAGATGAAACACTACCACTCCACTTAATAAATTCTATTTCGTTATTACGGGGAAAAGCCTCAAGTTTTACTTTGGTTTCAAAATCAAACCAATTACCTGATGGAAAAATGACAATATAACCACTGTCAGGAGGCACAACCATAACCTCAAGAAAATATTGTACAATCCACTCTGCTTCAAGAAAAAGCGGTTTATAAATACCCACCTCAAAATGACAGTTAAAACTTTCAATAGTTCCGGTCCACTTTGAAAATCTATATCTGGTTGCTGCAGAATCTGCTGTAATACTGTCAATGGATACTACAGCTGTATCTCCATATTTATACCAACCTTGACCTCTAATTGTCTCCTGGGCATAATCAGACTTTATGTACACATAAAACTCGGAATTAAAATAAGCTGATATTCTTTGACAATCATCTGTTACTACAATAGTATGCTTCTTAACCTCTCCAGTGTTCCATTTATCAAAAGTATATCTAGAAGTATGACTATAAACCTGGGGATCCGGAACATCTATTTCATGTAGTTCTTCACTTTTCCAAAAAAAGACCTTAGGTTCAGTAAATTCAGTACCATCTGCTATAATCTTACGTCCCGGTGGAATTGTAGTAATAATTACACTTCCTTTTTTGAAATGTGCAGTTAGATCCAATGGTTCAGTAATACGTAAGCTTAAAAGTTTATCAGTACTACTAATATCTCCTTGCCAGGAATAAAATCCATAACCGTCCACAATATTTTCAATTATGCTAAAAGTAACGGATTGATCCGCCCTTAACCAAACTCCAGGTTCACCAAAGGGAATCACCTCTCCTCCTTCAGCTGGCTCCACTGCTATATCCACCCAATACTCTTTTTGCCATTCTGCCTTCTGGATGATTGGTTCTAATACATTTATTAAAGGAGCAGGATTTAGACCAGTATATCCATTTCCGCTCCAACCGCAAAAACGCATACGTGTCTCTGGTTTTATTGTTACAACTGTATCTACTGATATACAAACCGAAGTATGTTCATCATACCATTCTTCACCTACTGGATTACCAAAATCGGATTCAAGGTTTAAAAAGTACTGAGTCTTCCAACAGGCAGTTTCAGTTATGGAATTAAACATTAGAACTGATGATTCAAGACTTGTCCCAGTATATGATCCCTCTCCTGTTCCTTGCCAATGGGTAAAGATGTGTCTTATACCTTCTTCTCCACTTACTGGTGAAAAAATATGAAATTGTGCAGTATCTCCTTCTTTATACCAATTTTCACCAACCGGTAAACCATACTCAGAATTTAACTTGAGGAAATATTCATTCTGCCATAGTACGGATAATTCAACCGAGCTTCTCATAGTTAGGGTTATGGATGTATCTTTATCTGTAAAAGCCTTTTCTCCAATTCCCTGCCAGGCAAGAAAACGTTTTCTTTTCCCTGGTTCTGAATGTATAAGAGAAGAGAGAGAAAGAGTAATAGAGCTGTTTTCTGCATACCAACCGGAATTACTATCTATTGCAGTTCCAGTAGTAACCTCAAGCCAGAATTTCTTATTCCAGTCAATAATTTCAGTGATTGAAGTATCCATGCAGACTGAAGTATCTCGTACAAAACCTGTATACGATCCTGAACCATAACCAATCCAGCTATTGAACAGATATTGAGTAGTACCAGCAGAATCCACCACTAGTGAATCTGCTGAAAGTGAAACCACAGTACCTGGAAAAAAATTTTGCTGTATTTCTGGATTAACTTTGGAGTTGTCAATAATGGTTAAACAGTATTGCAAAATAAAAATACCAATATCAGCCCTGGTACTATCAGCATCATAAGGAGCCTCAGGATATCCTGCATTAATACAAGGTGAATTCTTATTTAATTGGTAGTCATTATTTTCTGAATCAATAAATAATGGATTATTTTTTACTAAACCTTCACCATACCCTTTATACTCAATGCAATTA
>CAYUAG010000060.1:2282-23565 GCA_964442615.1 uncultured bacterium | reverse complement strand
ATGCAGCTCAGAAAGGATACCAAAGATTACTGAGAAATATTAAAAAAATACGAAGTTTATTGGATAAAAGAGATAAAGATATTGAACTGCAAGGAGAATGGAAAGAGTACAAAGAGCGATTTTTTAAGGTTATGGAAAATGATTTTAATACTGCAGAGGCTATTTCTGTTCTCTTTGATTTGAATAAACATGTTAATGAAAAAATCGCAGATTCTTCTATTACTGATACTGAATTAGCCTGTGCTGATCAACTTTTCTCACTTCTGAGTGAAGATATTTTAGGACTTACCTATGAAAGTGATAAACAACAAAACGGAAATGAAGCAGAATTAATGGATTTAATTATAGATTTGAGAAATACATTCCGCAGTCAGAAAAACTGGGAGGCTGCTGATCAAATAAGAGATGGTTTAGAGAAGATAGGGATTTTATTGGAAGATACCAAGGACGGGACTAGCTGGAGAAGAGAATAGCAGGTAAAGAGGTGGACTCCATCTTGGAGATGGAGCCCACCTAACTCAGGAAAAATTTTTCTTGACTTTCGTCAGTAAGTTTATTAAAATAAAATACTATTTTATAAAAAATATCCACATATAATTTATGATTGGTTATTTTTATGGGAAATTAAGATTTATTTATGGGAGGAATAAAAGATGGATCTATTACGCCGTTTATGTATAGCAACATTTTTATTTATTGTAGTATTTGAAATTAATGCCCAGGAAGTTGAAGTGAAGAATGTAACCTTTACCCAAATGGATGAACTGATTTTCATTAGATATGATCTAAATGGAAAACCAAGCAAAAAATATACAATCGATATAACTTTATCAGATAATTATGGATATTCATTTCGTATTAAACCACGGAAGGTACAGGGAGATGTTGGTAAAGATATAACACCAGGCAGTGGTAAAGAAATAATTTGGGAGATGACAGAAGATTTTCCCAATGGACTTGAAGGAGAAGGATTTGTTTTTGCTGTTGATGCCAAGCTGCAGAAAAACGGAGGAGGTAAGACTCTTTATTATTTATTAGGAGCTGGTGTTGTTGGAGGAGTTGTATATTTTGTAAATCAGAGTTCAAAAAGCAGTGGAGAGGATAAGGGAAGTATTTCAATTACTATACCAGGAGAGATGTAAATAGTTAAAGAGGTAGACAGAGGTGGACACCACTTCCAAAGTGGAGTCCACCTGAGTTAAATTTTAAAAATATTACGGAGATGTACCAATGCGTATAAAAGAATTAAGCCCTCAGTACCTTGTTAATACGACAGGTAAGAAAGAATTTGTTGTATTAACAATCAAGGAATACGAAGAACTAATTGAGGATTTGCAGGATCTGGCTGTAATGGCTGAAAGGAAGGATGAACCACATAAAGATTTTGGAGTTTTTAAAGATAATTTGAAGAAAAATGGCCTTATATAGTATTGAAATATTACAATCTGCGGAAAAGGAAGCAAGGAAAATTGATACAAAACAATTGACACGAATTGTGGAGGCAATCAGCATACTAAGACATAACCCTTTTACTTCAAATACAAAGAAACTAAAAGGATCTGATTCCTGTTATGGCCTCAGGGTTGGGCATTATCGTATTTTATATGAAATTGATACCTCTAAAAAGCAAATTGTTGTTTATCGAATACGCCATCGTAAAGATGTATACAAATGAAATTTTTAATGAGGTGGACTCCATCTTCAAGATGGAGTCCACCTGATGGTAAGGAGGTTATCATGCACAAGAAAAGATTATTACTTTTTTTAACTCTCACAGTTTTTTTAATAATACATTGTGGCATATTTGAACCTGATAATGAAAAAGGTTCAATCAGCATACAGCTTGTATCTAAAATGGATAACTCCAAATTTATGAAAACTCAGGAAACCCTGTACACTGTGCACTGCACTGTAAAAAAGGGTACAAGTGAAATTCATGATAAAGATTATTCAAAAAACAGCAGCGGGTCGTTTAACATAGAAATCGATAATCTTAAACCTGCTGATAATTATTCTGTACTATTATACGGCAAGAACAGCAGCGGTGATATTATCGGCCGGGCATACAAAAGTAGTATTAGTGTGAAAGCAGGTGATGAGACAAGTGTGAGTATGTCCTGGAATGATATGAGACCGGTATTAATTTCACCTGCAGATGGCAGTACAATAACTGATGACACTCCGTACTTTGATTGGTCATCAGTAAGCGTTGCATCATACTACGAGTTGGAAGTAGACAATTCCAGCAGTTTTTCCAGCCCTGCCATTGATCAGGACAGTCTTACTAGTTCAGATTACACACCATCAAGTTCCCTTTCAGATGATACCTATTACTGGCGGGTGCGTGCCAAAGACAGTCAGGAGAAATGGGGTGGGTGGTCAGATACGTGGAGTTTTACTATTGATATAAATACAGTGGCTACACCCACCTTTGATCCTTCACCAGGCACGTACGCGACTGCTCAGGATGTAACGATCAGTAGTTCGACATCAGGGGCAACGATACACTACACGACGAACGGAACTAATCCTACCGATTCCGATCCAGTGTACAGTAGTCCAGTACATATTTCAAGCACAACAATACTGAAAGCTAAAGCCTACAAGAGTGGATGGACAGCCAGTGATGTGGCCAGTGGGACGTATACGATTATGGAACCACCGACTCTGATTTCACCAGAAAATGGTGCTACAACGACTGACAACACCCCAACCTTCGACTGGTCGGATGTTAGCGGTGCTTCAAATTACGAGCTCGAAGTTGATAATTCCAGCAGTTTTTTCAGTCCTGTAATTAATCAGAATAGCCTCACCAGTTCCAGTTACACAGCAACCAGTTCGCTTTCCGATGATACCTGTTACTGGCGGGTGCGTGCTAAAGATAACCAGGGGAACTGGGGTGGGTGGTCAGATATATGGTCATTTATGATAGAAACCAGCACTATTACTGACATTGATGGCAATGTCTATCAAACTGTTAAAATCGGCAATCAATGGTGGATGGCAGAAAACCTCAAAGTCACCCATTACCGGAATGGCGATGCCATACCCAATGTCATCAGTGGTTCAGAATGGACAAATCCGACAATCGGCGGCGCCTACTGTAATTATGATAACAACTCCAACAATGTCGCTACGTATGGCCGTCTCTATAACTGGGATGCGGTCAACGACAGTCGCAACATCGCGCCTGAAGGCTGGCATGTGCCTAGCGATGTTGAGTGGCAAATCCTGATCGATTATCTTGGAGGCGATGACGTTGCCGGCGGTAAATTAAAAGAAACCGGAACTACTCACTGGAATAATCCCAACACAGGTGCCACTAATGAAAGTGGTTTTTCCGCGTTACCCGGTGGTTATCGTAGCAGTAGCTATAGTGACTTCTACGATATGAGGTACCGCGCCTACTTTTGGTGTGCGTACTACAGTGGTAGCAATTGGTGGTATCGGTATTTGAATTTTGATAACACAGAAGTCAAATACGAATACGACTATACAACACAAGAGGGATATTCGGTACGCTGTGTCAAAAATTGATAATTAAAGAAGTGGACTCCAATTCAAAAGCTGTGTCCGACTTTAAAAAAAGTAATGCAAGATGGGCCTATGGACTATCTTATAGGTGTAAATAAATCATGTGTAAAACTGAAAAATATTCTAGAGTAGTCAGTGATCCTCCACTTCTTGAAATAGTAATTAAATACAATTCATCATTTAAGAATTGTCGATATTTATTAAACAAAAATAATAATAAAATAAAAATAGCCAAAACAAAATTAAAATCTATCCAAGAAAAGCCAGAAAATTATAAAAAATTATTAGAAAAAAATTACAGATTATTTATTAATTGTTATGAGTATGCATATGTTTTAATTGTATTTTCTCATATTTATTTAGAGGCATTTATCTATGATTATGCTGCATCTTCAAAATCTGATATATATGTAAAAAAATATTTAGATAAATTAAATTTCATTTCAAAATGGGTTGTCTACCCTAAAATAATATCTGGTAAAGAAATAAACAAGAGTTCAGAAGCATTTAAATTGTTGATAGAAATTAATAAAACAAGAAATAATATTGTCCATTCAAAATCAAAAAATATACCAGTTGATGAAAATGCAACTTTTAAGAAATTAGAAGAAAAAAATGACTATCTATTTGAAGTAGCTTCTCAATCAACAAAAACGATACAATTGATATTAACAGAATTAAAAAAGATTGATCCAAAACATCCGAAGTTTACTTTTTTTGATATAGAGAAACTAGAAAAATACAATTGTCAGGTGGACTCCACTTTGAAGTGGAGCCCACCTGTTCATCATATTAAAAGGAGAAAAAGTGGGTGATTCGTTAAATAATGAAAATTTCAGCAATATAGTTAATAATGTACTTAAAGAATTTAATGAAAATTTCAATCAAATATTAAATTTTAAAAAAAATACTAATGGATTTCAAACAATAGATATCAATTCACTAAGTTGGATTGATAATAATTTTACTAGTTCTAAATATGATGCTTGGGGAGATTATCAGAAATCACATTTACGTTTTACATTATCTGATGAAATTCAAAGATTTATAAATAAAGTACATTATGATTTGGTTGATTTTGATGAAAAGGTTACAGAAATAAAAGATATCATTAATTCTAATGATAATAAAAAAAGTAAAAAATTGGGTAAAAAGATTGAATTCTTAAATCACATCTTAATAAAAATTAAAACGTGTCTTATTCCAAAATTGCAAATATATATATCAGGTGATCTCCACTTCAAAAGTGGAGGCCACCTATAAATAAACAGGAGGCTATCATGTATAAAAGAATTGTATTAATACTCTTGTTCATGGGAACAGTAAGTGTATATGCACAGCAGGACAGGGGCAAGAGTAAAGCAGGCAAGATAATCAATCCATTTAAAAAATATACCGATATAAAAACCAAGTCTGAACTAATTTGTGAAGTCTCATACAGGGATCCATCAGGTGATAAAACACTCACTGAAGGTGAGACCGGTGAGGTCACTTTACTGGTAAAGAATACCGGCAGTTATACAATATCTAAACCCAAACTTGAAATAGAGTATAAAACAAGCTGGGAAGGAGTGCCAAAGAGTATTGTGAAATTTTTGGACCCTATTACACCAGGAGGAACCGGAAAATACACCAGTACAATAAAATGGGATTCGAGATTGCCATCTGGAACAATTACCTATACTGCAAAAGCAATGGACAGTGAATCAGGTTTTGAATCTGAACCTGCAGACATTGCTTTTAATATTATAACCAGGGGCACAGAAACTGTAGAACCGGTATTTGTTGATGTAGACAAAAACATACCCCAGGTTGGAAAAACCAACCTATATGGTATTGCTGTTATCATCGGAAATCAAAACTACACTCATAAAGATGTACCGGATGTGGAGTATGCACACAATGATGCCAGGACAGTCAAAAAATATCTCAGGGATATGTTAGGGTACAAAAAAGAGAATATCATCTATATTGAAGATGCAAGTAAATCAGATTTTGAACGGGTATTTGGAACCGAGCGGGTAGCAGAAGGTAAGCTTTACAACTGGGTACGGTCAAACAGATCGGATGTGTTTATCTACTACAGTGGTCATGGTGCACCTGATATGAAAAACAAAAAAGCCTATTTTATGCCCAGCAACAGTGATCCCAATTATGTCAGAATAGATGGGTATCCATTGGAAGTGTTCTATAAAAATCTCAACAACATACCGGCAAAATCAATAACCGTGGTTTTAGATGCCTGTTTTTCAGGTGGTTCCCAAAAGGGGATGATCCTGCAAGAGGCAAGTCCCATGTATATTGAAGTGGAATATCCACTTTACGGTAACAAGGTAAATCTGATCACCAGTGCAACCGGAGCCCAGATCTCAAGCTGGTATCCTCGGGGTAATCATTCCCTGTTTACCTATTATTTTCTCCGAGCCATGCGTGGAGAAGCCGACAAAAACAGAGACCGCAATATCACCCTGAGAGAAGTACATCAGTATTTGAATGATAATGTTCCCTATATGGCCAGGCGGATTTATGGCAGAGAGCAGACACCCACAATGAAGGGATTGGCTGAATATATACTTTGTTCCTTTTAATGATTAATAAGGATATAAAAGAAATATGAAATATAAATATTTATTTGCAGTTTATTTTATAACAGTGCTTACGCTCAGCACCCAGGTACAGGGTCAAACTCAAGCTCAGTGGGTCACATGTACCGGAGAAGCGCTGGTTCAGAATATATCTAATGAAGAAGCCCAGATAATTGCCAAACGGAAAGCGAGATTAAATGCCATTGAAAAGGTATGCGGAGTGCAGATACAGGCAGAGTCACTAGTAAGGGATTTTATGCTTGCCGGTGATTTTATACACTCAATTGCCTACGGTCATGTAATTCAAGAAAAAGATTTACAGTGGCAGATAGAGACAATTTCTCCTGATAATCCCTCTGATCCACCGGTTATAAAATTAAAGTTGACCATGCAGGCACAAGTAAAACCGGTTAATGAAAAGCCTGATCCTTCTTTTAAAGTAAATCTTCATCTGAACCGAAAATCTTTTGATTCAGGTGATGAAGTGATCTTTACTATTACTCCCAGTAAGGATTGTTATATCACTATCATCAATCTTGCATCCAATGATTCAGTCTATGTGCTTTATCCTAACACCTATCATCATGAAAATTTTATCCAGGCTGACAAGTCATTCAGGTTTCCCACAACCGGTGACAGAGAATCAGGATTTCATATCCGGGTATCTGCATTGCCGAGGCATAAAGAGGATACTGAAATTGTAAAAATAATTGCCACCAAAGAAAGGGTTGATTTTTTATTTGGTCTTAACATGTCAAAGGGTTTCGGTCTAATGGGCACTCCCAAAATGGCCATGACCCAGCTTGCCCGTCGTCTTTCCGAAATACCTATTTCTGAACGTGCTGAAGCAACGATTATGTATACTGTTTATAATAAATAAATTAAAGAGGTGGACTCCACTTTTAAAGTGGAGTCCACCTGAGTCAAGGGTAAATTTTTGATATGAATTTTTCTCAAGCTATAGTAAGAAAACCGGGGGTAAATTTTTGTAATGGAATAACCACTGCCAACCTGGGTAAACCTGATTTCAAAAAAGCTCTTAAGCAGCATACTGAATATGTAAGAATTCTACAAGAGTGCAAAATAGCGGCAACAGTGCTTCCATCTCTTCTCCAATTTCCGGATGGAGTATTTGTTGAAGATACAGCAGTGTTAACTGAAAAGTGTGCAGTTGTCAGTAATTTAGGTGCAAAGTCCAGAAAGGGAGAAGAAAAATCCATTGGAAAGACATTAAGGAGTTTTTATAAAAATATTGAGCATATTAAACCTCCCGGTACTCTGGAAGGGGGAGATGTGCTAAGAGCAGAAAATCATTTTTATATTGGTCTTTCCCAGAGAACAAACCATAGCGGAGCGGAACAGCTAATTGGAATCCTGAATAAGTACGAGTATTCAGGTTCAACAGTAAACATGAAAGAGATGCTTCATCTTAAGACAGGAATTGCATATCTTGGTAAAGATATTTTTCTTACTACCGGAGAGTTTATCCATCATCCTGCTTTTAAAAATTATGATAAAATCATGGTTGAGGAAGCTGAAGCTTATGCAGCTAATTCAATTTGTATAAACGGCAGAGTACTTATACCTTCTGGTTTTGACTCTACCCGCAGAAAAGTAGAATCCGCAGGATTTCTGGTAATAGAAGTTGATGTGTCCGAATTTCAAAAAATGGATGGTGGTTTGAGCTGTCTTTCTCTCAGATTTTAAATAAAAGATTTTGATAGGATTAACAGGATTTACAGGATAATGTAGGGATTTATTAGTAAGGTCATTAATCAGATGAGCCCCAGTTTCAAAGTGAGGCCCACCTGTTTTTCATATCTTATTACAGAAATATTCTTAGACCAGCAACTATAGAAATAAAACTAATTGAACCTCCATCTGTTCCCCCATCTTCAAAATCAGGTCCTTCTTCTTCTTCAAATAGATAGTTATATCTTCCTTCAGCAAAAACATTAAGCATTCCGCCGGCATTAAATTCTATTCCGCCGCCAACATTAAAGCCGAATTTATCATCAATGTCATCTTCCATTTCTATGGTTTGGGTTTCCGACTGACCGAGATATTCCATTGTTATATCTAAATCACTAACATCGATTTGATAATACGAGGCACCACCAGTAATATAGAATCCTGTTGCAGCATCAGGAGGAGTTAAGTAAGCGAGAAGATTAGCGGAAAATATGTTAGTATTAAGGGTCAATCCATCAAGTTCATATGAAAAACCTTCTGGGATTTGTCCCACCATAGCTTCAATTAAAGGATCTAGCATTTTTTTAATTTCATCTGTATCCAGGGGAAACGGAAGACGATGGAATCTTACTCCTACACTTATTTTTTCAGAAAAATTATAAATAAACTCACCTCCAAAACCAATGCCGCCTACATTCCAGTAATCCTTAAAAAAGTCTGGAGACATGGGCATTCCTGTCCCCACAAACCCCCCGATAGAATAAGAACCAGCAGATCTTTGAGCAAAGAGTGTAGTCATAGGAATTATAGTAATTAAAAAGAGGGCAATCAATATTTTTTTTGTTTTCATAGTGAATTCTCCTTTTTAAAGTTATAATTTTTTTAATATTTACAAGGCAATTTGATTAGATATCACCTCCTTTAAGTTTTTTAAGTTATTTAGAAAAACTTTATAAGTCAAGAATTTTTTAAATTTTAGAACCTATATCCAACAGAAAAATAAAATCTATCTTTTCCCCTATCCATGCAGCCGTAACCAAAATGTATGGGCCCTACAGGTGTATTGAATGAAATTATTGCACCAGTCCCCTGAATAAAATCATCCAGACTAAGATTTGTATATTTATTCCATATCCCGCCCAGATCATACCGCAGGGTAATATACCATTCAAGGTACTTTGGCCAGGGGGGTTGTATTCTAAATTCTATATTCAGACAAATAAACAGTTTTCCTATTAGAGCTTCATCGGGAAGTCCCATGAAACTATTGAGTCCCCCCAGGCGATATCTTTTACTAAAGGGAGTGGTTAGGTCAGAAAAACCCCAGCTGATCTTTGGATGGAAGTTAAAAATGGAGGAAAGAGGGAAATAGGTTTCCATTGATGAATAAAGTTTTACAAAAGCAATATCACTGGCTATAAAATCTCCTGCAGTGACATATTTTAAAATTTGATAATCACCTTTGCTGGGAAAAGGCATTTTGTTACGTTTATCAACTTTTGATTGAAGAGTAAAGGTGCTGATAGTATATTTTTCTTGAGGGGTGTTAGCTCCTTTTAATGATCGTATATTCGTTTTTTCTGTAGTGAAATCAAAAGATACAGTTCCCAGTCTTCCCATCTGTCTCCCGATTGCAAGGGAACTTCCAGTTTTATCAATTTTGTATTCTCCGGTTCTCATCAAATTTTGGTAATAATAGTATCTTCTACTTTCTGAGAACAGTTCGAAATTATAGGTCAGAAAAGAATTTAGAAGTCGGTTTGACCAAAGTTTTGCTTGTATCATCTGGTCACGATACCCAATTAAGCCTGTAATAGAGCCTTTTCCACCAAGTCCTAATATATTTTCTTCCACCAGTTGCAAAATACTCTGTGATCTTCTTATCAGGTCAAAACGATAACTGAATCTTAACAATCTGTTGGTTCTCTCCTTCAGATTAATGACAAGATGGTTGTTATTTTCAAATTGATTATCTTTTATTCGGACATATTTAAAATAACCTGTACTGTAGATATTGTCGATACCTTGTTTGATTTTTGAAATATTAAAAAAATCTCCTTTTTTTAAAGGGAGTTCTCTTTTGATAACATAATCACGAGTATGTTTGTTTCCGGAGATAATGATTTTTTCAATTTTTCCTTCATTAATAAAAATATTTAAAATTCCCATACTGATTTCAAGGGAATCAATTTTTGCTGCTGAGAGATCTTTTTTATAGTACATGGATAAAATTTTTCTGATGCCATTACGGAAATCTTGATTGTTTAATACTTTGTATAAACTGACATTTAGACTGTCCTGAAGTTGAGTATCGGTAAAGACAGTATTATTATGGAATCTAATTTCTTCAATAAATGGATTTTCCTCTACAATAAATGTCAGTATAGAATCAGAGGTATTGATTTTGGCTTCAATCATTTTCAGATTACCTGCTTGGTAAAGAGATTGACCTGCCCAAATTATATCAGATTGCTGTAGTGTAGTATTAAAGGGAAAATTTATACTTTTAATTAGATCTAGAGGAGACAGTTTATTGCACCCTTGGAATGAAATAGATTTTATAAAAAAGGTAGTATCATGATAACTAGGTTTTGATTTTTGAATTAAAAGTTCCTGTAGTTGATCAATTGCTTTATTGGCAGCGGTTTCGCCAGCTTTAATAATTGTAGGTATTTTATCAAAATCTGTATTGGAAATATTTTCCAGACTTGGTTGAATTTGAATATCTGCTTGTTCAAACTGGTTATTAACTTTGTTGTTCTGCATGATAGTTGTAACTTGATCTGCGATTTCCCAGGGAGTATTTAGAGAAGATTCATCACGGAGTTTGGAACAAGTATTCACAGCAATAACCAAGTCATGATTGAATTGTCGTGCTTCATCAACAGGAAGATTTTGTAGAAGCCCTCCATCAACCAGGAGATGTTTTTCCAGTTTGACTGGGGTGAAAAGAAGAGGAATTGCCATAGATGCTCTAACTGCATCAATGAGCGATCCTTTTTCAAGTACGATTTTTTTGCCCTCAATAAGATCAGTTGTTACTATTTTTAATGGAACATGTAAATCATTAAAATTATTAACTGGAGGATAGGGAGCATGAAATAATAGATCAGTCATTAAAGTTGTAAATTTTTGACCACTGGTAATGGCATTGGGAATATCAATAGAAAAGTCTTTTAAGCGAAGTTGAATAATATACCATCCCCTTTCCTCTTTCTGACCCAGAAAAAGCTGTTTTCGTTCAGGATTGTCATAGATAATATCATCCCAGTCTGTTTCATAAGCAAGTTTTTCAATTTCAGAGGAAGTATATCCTGTGCTGTATAAAGCTCCGATTACAGCACCAATACTTGTACCTGCAATTCCATCAACTGGAATCCCATGTTTTTCAAAAATTTTGAGTACACCAATCTGGGCCAGCCCTCTCGCTCCTCCTCCACTTAGTGCTAGAGCTATTTTAGATCTTTTAACTTCATATTGTTTATCATATTTTATTCTTGTTCTAGTTTTTTTTCTGAGGTCAAGAGGAATAGTTATTTCACTAGTCTGAGCTCTTGCTGAGCTGGATAAAAGAAGGGAGAGTACTATCAAGTACAGGACTATTATAGTAAGGTTAAAATATAATTTTTTTAAAAATTTCATTTTTCTATACTGGTTAAAAAGTTGTACGCACATATTGGGATGTCTTCACTGTATCCTCCTTCCATAACCATAAATATTGGTTTCTTTAGAAGAGCAATCTGATGTGCAATTTGGGTGAAAGAATTGAAAGAAAGGTTAAATATACTAATCGGATCTTTTTTATACGTATCAAAACCCAGCGAAATTCCTATCAACTCTGGATTGAATTTTGATATATATTCACATGATTTTTCCAGAGCATACAAATACGGTTTTTCTCCTGTTCCAGGTGGTAAAGGAAAGTTTATGAAATTTTTACCTGATTGTGTTCCTGTTCCGGGAAAGAGAGGATACTGATGAATAGAAACATAAAGTACATTTTGATTATCTCTAAATATCTCTTCAGTTCCATTGCCGTGATGGACATCAATATCAAGTATGGCAACTTTTTTACTTGGGTTGTCTTTTAGATAAGAGGCTGTAGCAATTGCAATGTTGTTAAAATAACAGAATCCCATTACTCTGTCAGCAGTAGCATGATGTCCCGGTGGACGCATTAAAGAAAAGGAGATTTCATTTTTTAAAGAATTTTCTAAAGCGTTTATTGCACTGCCAGCGGATAGAATAGCATAATCATAAATATGAGGGAGAGATGGAGTATCAGGATCAATAAAAGCTCCCCTTCTTACAGCTTCAAGGTGTTTTTTTGTATGAACCCGCAGTAAGTCTTTTTCCGTACAAGGAGTAGGTTTTGTGAAAGAATAGTCCTTTTTTCCCAGATAATCCTTTATTATTTTAATTCTTTTAGATGATTCAGGATGACCTGGATAGTTATATTCAAGGGATTTTCGGGAAAAAAATATTTTCATGCTCTACGTTCCTTTTTTGGGAATATAGCAGGGTTATTTTTAAATGTCAATCGTTAATTTATTTTTTTGCTTTTTTTAAAATTATATTGTAATTTATAAAATTAAAGAAGTTAATAAATAATAAAGTGTTTGAGATCAGTAAACAAATAGTGTCAGAACAGAAAATTTATCAATACAAACTTCGCATTGGACTATCATTTTTGAAAAAATTAGCACCATTTTTTTTATTGTTAACAGCATGTGCAAACCAGGGAATGCCACCTGGAGGTCCTGTGGATAAATCTCCTCCTCAGGTTGTAATGACAATACCGGCTCATAATTCCACCTCTGTTGACCGCAGAACTAAGGTTGAAGTTGTTTTTAATGAATGGTTGAATTCTCGAACAGTAGAGGATGCTGTATTCATATCACCATATGTTGGTGAAGATGTAAAAATAAAAAAAGGTGGGAAAAAGGTCAAAATTATCTTTCCTCACCTACTTAAAAAAGAATGTACTTATGTTATTACTTTTGGAACAGGCATTAAGGATCTACATAACAATGGTTTGGAGAAATCTTTTACTCTTGCCTTTTCAACAGGAGATGTTTTGGATAAGGGAGAAATAAAAGGCAAGGTTTATGAAAAAGGAGATGTAAAGGGGATTGATGTATGGGCATATTTATTAAAAGAGGATGAAGAAATCAATCCCTCTGTACTTGAACCTGATTATATTATACAATGTGAAAGTGATGGGGACTTTCATTTTACTCATATTTCTACCGGAAAGTATAGATTGTTTGCCATTAAGGACAGAATAGCTGATCGGTTGTATACAATAGGAGAAGATCGGGTGGGACTTACTTATGGTGATGTTGTTATTTCAAAGGAAAAGTTTCAAATTGTAGATAGCCTTTTCTTTAGAATGTTTTTACAAGACACCTTAGGGCCAACCTTAGTAAGAGCAGTTCCTGTTAATCGACATTTGTTTAAACTTCTCTTTGATCAACCAGTTTGTCTTGATGAATTACATCAGGAGAATATCAAGATTTTTTCGATACAGGATAGTCTAAACATTCTTAAGATATATAAATATTTTATTGATCCAAATGATAATAAGAGCATACAGGTTTTAACTGAATCCCAGAGAGAAGAAACATATTCAGTGAGAGTGAAAGGAATTGTTGATGAATCAGGCAATCCTGTTGATCCTGAATTTAATACATTTATGTTTAATGCCATACTTCAAACTGATACAGTTAAACCTCAACTCAGTAAGATCAGCCCTCGACCTGGTGAAAAAGATGTATATCATAAAAAAGATATTCATCTTATATTCAATGAATCAATTGATACCGTTACATTTAGTAAAGGATTTTCATTAGTTGATACATTAACAGGTTCAATTTCAGGTGTTTTTAAATGGTTTAATCCTGCTGAGGTATCATTTATTCTGAAAAATAGTTTTGACAGTCAGACAGTATACAGGGTTACATTATCAGGTGAGTGGATAAAGGACTTATCAGGTAACAGTTTAAACGATACCCTCTATTATTTTAAAACTTTAAACAAAGATACTCTTTCTGGAATTTCTGGCAGAATTATTAATCCCAATATGTTGGAAAAAAGTAATGTCTATGTCACCTTAACTCAAACTGAAAATGAGGAAATTTTTTATCGGCAAAAGATGGATTCATCTGGTGATTTCAATTTTAAACAAATCATACCTGGCAACTATATTATCAGTTGTTTTTGTGACAGAGATCTTAATGGTGTTTACAGCTACGGGAATCCTTTTCCTTTTATAGAGGCAGAAAGATTAATTGTGTTTAGTGATACAGTTTTAGCAAAATCACGCTGGCCAAATGCAGAGAATAATATTAAATTACCTTCTTACCTACATAGTCAGGATTAGCATGTTTTAAAATAAATTTTTCTCAAAAAGTAATCTCTCGGTCATTTCTAGTACTCTCAAGGTTGTTAGTTTTATCCTGTTATAGTTCAATTTTGTCTTGATTATAATGGAGAATTAAAATGAGCATTTAACAGCAACAGTTTAATAATCAGTGCACTATAGATAGTAGAACCAAAGAGAAGAGTTGGGAGCAAAGACAAAAGGAAGGATGAGAAGTTTTCCGGTAATATATAAAATATACTGATTGTAGAATTTGAGGATAGATTTGTCTATGGATTTGTATCAGTAAAAAAAATGAGGATTTACAAATGAAAGTTGGATTCAAGAAAAGTGATTTTGTAATAACAATTTTATCAATAGTTGGCTTTTTTTTGTTTTTTTATTTATTTCCTAAATTGTATCCAGGGTCAAATTTAAATTTTAGTTTTAGTAAACCGGAGATTATAAAAAGAGGTGCTGCTTTTTTGAATGATCTGGGATATTCGGTTGAAGAAAATGAGGCTCACATTGAAATCAACTGTGATAATAATCAAATTAGATATCTAAATCAAGTTTTCGGTTCAGCAGTGACCAACCGTATTATAAATGACTCTATACCAGTTTATTACTGGAAGTTATCCTGGTCAAATTTTGAGGATTCAACAAAAGAAGTCCAGGTGGAGATTGGGTCAGGTTCTGGAGATGAAGATGAGAACAATAGAAACAGTGTTATTCTATGCATGGATTTAAAGGGAAGGCCCCTTAGTTTGGAATCAGATATTGTATTTAAAGATGAAGAGAAAAATGAATTTCAAGATAAATTCACAATTGCACAGAAGTATGCCAATAAGTTTTTTAAGTATCATCAGGGAAGATGGATATATGACAAACCATTCAATAATGCAGGGGGCTATACCAGAAATGATGTTTTCAATTGGCATTTTGAAAAGAGAGTTGCTGGTGAGTATGTAACTATGGTTGTGAAATTTAAGCAAATGGAATATAGAAATCTTAATATTAAATACAATATCCCCAAAAATTATACCACTACTAAAAAGGATAATGATTGGTTAGGTATTATTTCAGTTATAATCATACTGTTTTTTATTGTCCTGGTTGTGATTCATTTTATTCGAAGATTACGATCTGATATGATTGATTTGAAAAGGGGTATTATACCGGGAATTATAGTGGGTATTGGATATGCATTTTCATTGACCTATATGATTACAGTTGTTTCTCATCAATCAATTTTAGAAGCTTTAATAGCTATACTAATTGTAACACCATTTATTGGCGGAGGTTTATGGATACTCTATTCGGTGGGATTATCAGTTTCAAGAGATGCCTGGCCTGATAAATTGGTTGTCCTTGATGCAATTAAGAAAAAAAGACTTTTCCCGAGTTTGGGTAAATCGATATTAAGAGGATTATCACTTGTTTTTATCATATTGGGTCTGGTTTCAGTTATCGAATATGCAGGTGTCAATTATTTACATGGTTATTTTAAAATTGGGGAGATTGAAAGTCAAATTTGGGGATCCTCTTTTCCAAGTTTTTTACCGTTAATAGGTAAATTTATATCATCATTTTATATCGTTACTATTTTATATTTGTTTTTTGCTTCAGTTATTAAGCAGCAATTCAATCGTAACAGATGGGTTATTATTATCTTATCTGTATCTTCTATGTTTTTAAATTTATCATTTCCTCGCATTTTTCCTTTAGGATATAATTTAGTTATTAATTTACTTGTAGGTTTTATCTTTGCATTGTTTATTATAAAGTATGATTATCCCTGTTTAGTTGTTGGTGGTATTGGAATTCCGGTTTTCTATTACGGAACTATCATGTTAGGGACAGGAGTGTCTTTTTATGTATTACATGGAATTATGCTTTATGTTTTTATAGGACTGTTACTTTTTTATGCAATTTTGTCTTTTTTTAGTGAACCGCCTTTTGAAGAGGATTCTATCTATGTGCCACCATACTTAAAAAGAGTATATGAGAGAGAAAGGATTAAGAGAGAGTTGGAGATTGCACGAGATGTTCAAGCTTCTTTTCTCCCCAGAGAAAAACCGCAGATAGAAGGAATTGATATTGCTTCATTATGTCTCCCAGCTAAAGAGGTTGGTGGAGATTATTATGATTTTGTTGAAATTGGAAAGAATAAATTAGGAGTTGCCATAGGTGATGTATCCGGAAAAGGAACCTCTGCTGCATTTTATATGACCCTAACAAAAGGATTCCTTAAATCTCAGGCAAAATATGTAGACTCTCCTATGCAAGTTCTCAAAAATATGAATGAATTGTTTTATGATAATGTTGAGCGTGGAGTTTTTATTAGTATGATATATTCGATTTTTGATTTGGAAAAAAGGGAAATGTCATTTTCCAGGGCAGGACACAATCCTATGATTCTCCGTCGTTCAGGAAGAGGAGAAGCGGAAGAGATAAGTCCGCCTGGAATAGCACTTGGTCTGGAAAAGGGTGAGATATTTTCAAGAACAATTGAACAAAAAACTATTCCTATACATTCAGGGGATGTATTTTTGTTTTATACTGATGGATTAAACGAAGCACTAAATTCATCAAATGAAGAATATGGTGAGAAGAGGTTGCGTTTATCTGTGGAGAAAAATAGTCAACTTCCAGTAGAGATACTACTTGATAATATTGAAGAAGATATATATTATTTTACTGGTAGAGCACCACAGCATGATGATATGACAGCAGTAATAATTAAAATTAGATAATATTAAAGATGAAATCTTTAAAGATTAAATTTATAATTTCAGTGATTCTATTTATTATCGCTTTTTCATTAGGTTCTGGATCATTTTCTTCTTATGGGATAGATTTTTTTCTCGGAATAGCACGGTTCCGTGAGATAGTCATATTTATATCTCTACTACTTTTTTATCAGGTTATTTCACAAATTAAGTGGTTTGAAAACATAAATCTTATTCGTAGATTACAATATTTTGGGTTGGGATTAATAATAATTTGGATTTGGACTATGATCTCCGGTTCTAATGTGTTTTTTTCCAATATTGTTAATAAGGAAATTGAATATAAAACCATCCGTTCTTTACCTGATCTATTTACTATTATTACTGTTTTTTGTTTTTTTATCATAATTATTGCTATGCTTGTTTTAATTAAGGAATTAATATTTATTCAGCAACGCAAATATACCGAGAGAAATTATAAATTTTTAATATTCCTGCTGTTTTTAATTATATTTTTTTCAATATGGCAAGATGGTTTTGTAACCAGAATATTTTCTTCCAGGGAAGTGACTTCATTAATACCTTTAAATACAATTTTGTATAGTCTATTATTTTTATATTTTTTTATTAATGGTTTAAGGTGTAAATGGATACATTATTTAAATAAACGTCAAAAGTTATTGATTTTATTTATTGGATCAATGTTAACTCCTTTAATAATTATTACTATTATAAATATGGATCCTGTTATTCAACAATATGGAAAAGTGATAGGGAGTAGTATTAAATCTTTGTTTTTATTTTTTGGTGTTTATACTTCTATGGCTTTGATAGGTATTCTTTTTCAACTTCCTTCTGCTGGTATTATGGATCGTAGAATGAAGGATTTAAAACTACTAAAGAATCTGAGTGCATCAATAGGATCTATTTTTGATATTAATGAACTAATATCTAAATCTACGGATTTATCCAAGGATATTGTTAATGCTGATTTTACTTTACTCGAATTAAAAAAGAATAATGAATATGAACTCCAAGGGTGGTATGGAATAAGCAGAATAAGAGCAGAGAAAATTCCACCCGAATTTTTTTTTCAAATAAGAAAAATATTGGAACAGAATAAAAATTCAATTTTTATTAATAATTTTTTACAAGATCAAAGGGTAAAAGGGATCAAACATAAAGGTATAAATATAGGATCAATGCTTGCTTCCTTTATTCAATTAAAGAATGAGAAGCTAGGTGTATTGTATGCAATTAGTAAAAATAAATTTGCCTTTATGGAGGATAGTATTGGTATTTTTTGTTCTGTTGCAGATCAGGTTGCTGTTGCCTTGAAAAATCTTAACTTGTTTAATATAACACTTGAACAGCAGGCTTATAAAGAGGAACTCCGGGTTGCACATGAAGCACAGATGCGTCTTTTGCCACAGAAAATACTTCCAGTGAAAGAAATCGAGATTGAAGGAATGACCTTAACAGCAAATGAAGTTGGTGGAGATTTATATGATTATTATCTTGTTGGTGATAATAGACTTGATATTGTAATTGGTGATGTATCTGGAAAAGGGGCTTTTGCAGCTTTTAATATGGCTGAACTTAAAGGAGTTATTCAAGCTTTGGCTCCACATTTGAAATCACCTAAGGAGATTTTGTCTGAGACAAATGAATTTATTCGCAATAATTTTAAGCGTGATATGTTTACTACAATGATATATGCCGTATATTTGTTTAATGAAAAGGAACTTTGTTTTGTTAGGGCAGGGCACCCACCACTCTGTTTTCTCAAGGATAATAAAGTTGATTGGCTAGAACCAAATGGTTTGGGTCTTGGCTTGGCAAATCAGAAAATATTCAACAATTCATTGGAGGAAAAAAGTATTGTATTAAAATCTGGTGATGTAGTTTTTTTCCATACAGATGGAATTGAAGAAGCCCGAAATGAAGATGGAGAGGAGTTTGGAGAAGATATACTTACTGATACTTTAGCAAAATTTGATGTTTTAAATTCAAATGCTAAGGAAATCATTGAGAAAGTATTTAATCGAGTAAATACTTTTACAACCAGAACATCTGTTCATGATGATATGTCAATGGTGGTATTAAAAATAAAAAATTGATTTATAATATTTGTAACAAATTGTAAAGAATTGCATATAATAAATTATGGAGTGTTTTATGAGTGAGTTTGAAGTAAAGAGAAAAGATGTTGAGGAACTTTCTGTATTATATTTAAAAGGTTACTTGGATGCACATACTGCGAGTGATTTTGAAAGTGCCTTAGAAAAGTTAGTATGCGAAGATAGAGTAAGAATAATAGTTAATCTTTCTGAGTTAATTTATATAAGCAGTGCAGGTCTTGGAGTTTTTATGGGATTTATTGAGGATATCCGTAAGAAAAATGGTGATATTAAAATGGCAGAACCAAGTAAAAAGGTGATGCGGGTATTTGAGCTTTTAGGCTTTCAGATTTTATATCAGATTTTTGATAGTGAACAGGAAGCAATTGAAAAATATAATACTACTAAGAAATAATCTAATTGTAATTTACAGGTGAATTTATGATAAATGGTGTAAAAAATTATCAGCTTAAAATACCTAGCAATACTGAGAATCTAGAGATAATAAGAAATTTTATTTCAGGAATTGCTCGTAAAGTAGGTTTTAAAAACGATGATATACATAAAATTGAGTTGGCAGTTGATGAAGCCTGTACAAATGTTATCCAACATGCATATAAAGATAACAAAAAACAGTCTATAGATATTGCCATAAAACTTGATTTTAAAAAATTTACTATTGTAATTACTGATAGAGGTGAAGGTTTTGATTTTAAAGAGATAGATATCCCCAATATGGAGGAATATCTAGCTGAATTAAGAGTGGGTGGTTTAGGAATATATCTTATGAAAACTCTCATGGATGAGGTGGATTATAAGAAATCACTTGGAAAGAACCAAGTACGAATGGTTAAGTATTTTTTAGACAAGGATAAAAAGAGTAAAAAATAGGTAATGTCTGCTAATTTGAATGAAAATAATAAAACCGATCAAACCTTGGATCAGAGGCTCCTTACCCTGTCTGCTCTTTTTGAAATAAGTCAAACCTTAACTTCTTCTCTGAATATCAGGTCGATTGTTGAAAATGTTCTTAGAATCCCGATGGGAAATTTATTGATAAATAGAGGAATCGTCCTGCTTAGAGATGAAAATAAAAATGAATTTAGAGTAGAAGAACTTAAAGGTTTATCAAGAGATATTATTGGAAAATTTCTTCAAATAAACACTCTTATTGATCGTCCAATCTTTATAAAAGATTTAGACGAAAATATTGATTGGTCTAGCTTTTTTCGAAAATTCAAGATTGAACTTTTAATGCCGCTCATAGTAAATGAAGGGATGATTGGGTTAGTAGGTTTTGGAAAAAAGATTAATGGTAAACCATATGAACATAATGAGATTGAATTTTTAAATTCTATAGCCAACATTGCTGCAACAGCTGTTTATAATGGTTTGAGTGTAGCTGAAATAACAAAAGTGAACATCACTCTTGACAAAAAAATCCAGCAACTTCATACAATATTTGATATCAGCAGAGAATTAAATATTACTCTAGATCAGAAGAAAATCGCCAGCCTTATGGGTTTTGCAGTGATGGGAGAATTGCTTGTCAATAAGTATGTGGTTTTTTTAAAAGAAAAAAATGCTATGAAGCCACTTGTTACTAAAGGTTCCAATCCCTTAATGGAATCTGATCCGGAATTAATTGAGATTGAGAAACCTGTCAAACTTGATAACACCGAAAGATTTTATAAATATTTACATCAAGGATTTGCTTTAATTATTCCTCTGAGGCTAAAAGAAGAAACCCGAGGTTTGATGATGTTAGGTCCAAAAATAGCCGGAACAGAATTTACTGATGGTGAGATTGAATTTCTCACCACTCTCGGAAATCAGGCAATGACTTCACTTGAAAATGCTCGTCTATTTAAAGAAACTCTTGAAAAGCAACGTATGGAAGAAGACCTGAGAATTGCAAAAAGTATGCAACAGAAATTGCTCCCCTCAACTATTGAACAACCTGAAGGTTATGAAATTGTTGGTATAAATATTCCCAGCCATGAAGTTGGTGGTGATTATTATGATGTAATTCAATTTAATAAACATAAATATGGAATAGTAATTGCCGATGTATCAGGAAAAGGAGCAGGCGCTGCTCTTTTAATGTCTAATCTGCAGGCAGGTCTGCATGCCCTGGCTGACAGTGATTTTGACCTTGCAGATATTATATCCCGTTTAAATAAATTAATATATGAAAATACTGGTTTTGAAAAGTACATTACCTTTTTTTATGGAATTTTAAATACTGATACAAATAGA
>CAYUAG010000060.1:0-2182 GCA_964442615.1 uncultured bacterium | reverse complement strand
TTTTGAAAAGTACATTACCTTTTTTTATGGAATTTTAAATACTGATACAAATAGATTTACCTTTTGTAATGCAGGCCATAATCCTCCATATTTAATTGATAAAAAAGGAATTATCCGGGAACTTAAAACAGGTGGGATAGTATTGGGAATGATGAAAGATACTCTATTTGAAACTGAAACTGTAGAATTAAAAAGTGAAGATAAAATTGTTATGTTTACTGATGGTATTACTGAAGCAATGGATAATAATGAAAATGAATTTGGAGAATTAAGAGTAAAAGAGATAATCAAAAAAAATACAAAAAAATCTGCAGAGCAGACCATGGATTCAATCCGTTCCGAAGTTAAAAATTTTATTGATAATACACCTCAGAGCGATGATATTACCATGGTTGTGGTTAAAGTAAAAAATTAAGAAAAATTACGTTTTTTCAATTATAAATAAGGTAATTCTAAAAAATCCACCAAGGACACGAAATTCACAAAATATTCAAAATATAAGATCAATTCCTTGATGGCAATATACACTCCCCCTGATTTAATCAGAAGTTATTTTTAATTTTTTTTAACCCTTGATATTATCAGTGTAATAAATTATTTAAAAAATGCTTGCTTATTTTAATCATTTTTTGTAAATTTTAAAAAATAATTCGTAATTTTTTTCGAAAATAAATATGTTTTCTAAAGTAATAAGTGGTGCAGTATTAGGAATAGATGGATATTTAATTGAACTCGAGTCACATCTTGAGGGTGGGTTACCTGCTTTTTCTACTGTGGGACTTCCTGAAGGAGCTGTAAAAGAGTCAAAAGAAAGAGTTAATGCTGCCATAAAAAATTCCGATTTCTGGTTTCCCAGAAAAAGAATAACTGTCAATTTAGCTCCTGCTGATGTAAAAAAAGAAGGTTCAGCTTTTGATCTTCCCATGGCTATAGGAATCATGGCTGCAAGTGGCCAGATAGATCAGAAAAAACTCGAAGGTACTGCAATATTAGGTGAACTTGCACTTGATGGAAAAGTAAGATCAATTCGAGGTGGGCTCCCAATTTCTTTGGCTTTACGAGATAATAAAATTAAAAGGATCATAGTCCCCCAAAAAAATGCTAAGGAAGCTGCAATGGCTCAGGATATGGAAGTTTACCCTGTAGGTACTCTTAAAGAAGCTGTAGCTATAATTGAAAATAGTAATGAGAAAAAACCTTTTACAATTGATATTAAAGATGTATTATGGAGGAATAGAGAATATCATTTAGATTTCAGAGATGTTAAGGGTCAGCATCATGTAAAAAAAGCACTTGAAGTTGCTGCAGCAGGGGGGCATAATGTCATTATGATAGGTCCTCCGGGTTCAGGAAAAACAATGCTGGCAAAGCGTTTTCCAACCATTCTTCCTGAACTCACTCTTGAAGAAGCGCTTGAAACAACAAAAATTCACTCTGTAGCAGGTATTTTACCTGCTGATAAAGCATTAATCGTCACCCGTCCCTTCAGATCTCCTCATCATACAATTTCTGATGCAGGATTAATTGGTGGTGGTCGTATTCCAAAGCCTGGAGAGGTTAGTCTTGCTCATCACGGAGTTTTATTTCTTGATGAGCTCCCTGAATTTAAAAAGAATGTTCTTGAGGTTATGCGTCAACCTATGGAGGATGGTACTGTAACCATAGCAAGAGCTACTGTATCATTATCATATCCTGCCAACTTTATGCTGGTTTCAGCCATGAATCCCTGTCCCTGCGGATATTTTACTGATTCTCTACATGAATGTAATTGTACCATACCTCAAATTCAACGTTACAGATCAAAAATTTCAGGTCCTCTTTTTGATCGAATTGATATTCATATAGAAGTACCAGCAGTAAAATATAAAGAACTATCCAGTGAATCAAAAGGAGAGTATTCTGAGCAAATTCGCAGCAGAGTTAATAAAGCCAGGAATATTCAGTCAGAAAGATTTAAAGATAAAAAAGATATTTATTGCAATGCACACATGGGTTCAAAAGAAATTAGAAAATACTGTAAAATTGATGATGATGGAAATGAGCTGCTAAAGAAAGCTATCACCCGATTTGGTTTGTCTGCCCGGGCCTATGACAGGATCTTAAAGGTTGCCCGAACCATAGCTGATCTGGAAGGATCTTCCTCAATTCAAGCTCAATTTATAAGTGAGGCTATTCAGTATAG
>CAYUAG010000059.1:16160-23703 GCA_964442615.1 uncultured bacterium | reverse complement strand
GACTTAATAAATGATTATAATAATAAAGCTAAGTTATGGATAAAACAAAAAAAACAATTTATAATTCAACAGAATAAAGCAAATGTTCATATTGAAAACAGAAAAAAACAATATTTAAATAAAAATCCGGATTCTATCACGGAGTATTGTGATATGGTTTTAACAAATTCAATATATCCAGACTATTTCCCGCAAGAATGCAATATTGCTTATTCTCCTGAAAACAGTATCCTAATCGTTGATTATTCTCTGCCTTCTCTTGAATGTATTCCAACATTGAAGGAAGTCAATTACATACAATCCAAAGATGAATTTGTTGAAAAAAATTTATCAGAATCAGAATTAAATAAATTATATGATAATCTCCTATATCAGATTGTTTTAAGAAGTATTCATGAATTATTTGAAGCTGATGCAGCGGATGCTTTAGAATCAATCGTATTTAATGGTTGGGTGGTATATATTGATAAGGCTATTGGTAAAAAAGTAAATGCATGCGTTTTGACAATACAAGCCAATAAAAAAGACTTTCTCGAAATTAACTTAAAGAACATCGAGCCAAAAACATGCTTCAAAAACCTAAAAGGAGTTGGAAGTAGTAAGCTTCACAGCTTAACTCCTGTAGCCCCCCTCTTAAGAATCGACAAAGAGGATAAAAGGTTTGTTGATTCATATGATGTTTCAAATGAACTAGATGAGTCCTACAATTTAGCTGCAATGGATTGGGAAGACTTTGAACATTTAATAAGAGAAATATTTGAAAAGGAATTTTCTACCGGAGGTGGAGAAGTAAAAGTAACACGGGCCAGTAGAGATGGTGGTGTAGATGCTATTGCATTTGATCCTGATCCAATTCGAGGTGGTAAAATTGTCATTCAGGCAAAAAGATATACTAATATTGTTGGTGTAGCAGCAGTAAGAGATTTATATGGTACAGTTGTAAACGAAGGTGCAATTAAAGGAATACTAATTACTACAGCAGATTATGGCCCAGATTCATATGCTTTCGCTAATGGTAAGCCTTTAACCCTATTAAATGGTTCCAATTTATTACATTTACTTGAGAAACATGGAACGAAAGCAAAAATAGATCTCAAAGAAGCTAAACGGATCATATCTGAACGTGATAAGAATAAATGATAATTTATAAATGCATAACATTTTCATGCAGGGGATGCTAAACCGCGCCAGCTTTTCGAGTTTTTGAGGCTGGTCTAATCATTTATTTCAGGATAATATCAGTTGGGTCGCACCCCTGATGAATGCGTTATGCCTTAAATACAGGAGAAATGTATGGAAGTTACATTATATGATGGTAAAGGCCATCCCGTAGCTTATATTGCAGATGATGATGAGAAAAGTATTTACCTGTGGTCGGGGCATGCTGTTGCTTATATAGATGATGAAAATATCTACGGATGGAACGGTAAACATCTTGGCAGGTATGTAGATGGCATTATCTATGATTTGCATGGTCATAGAATTGGTTCAACCGAGGATAAATGCCCATATGCAACATTTGCCCTTCCAGCCAAATATGCTAAGTATGCAAAATATGCCAAATATGCTCGTTATGCAGCCTATGCACGACCAGCATTCAGTAGTAGTTATAGTAATGTTCCCTTTAAAGTTTTTTTAAAAGGTGGCTCAGTAGGTTCGATATAACAATTTATAATAAATTAATAGGAGCCAGTAACTTATGGAATGGTTTAAACTCATAATTGAACTTATTAAAGTAATTATCTGGCCTATTACTGTATTAATAATATTGAGATATAGACATGATATATTAGGTATTATTACAAAAAACCTTAAGACTTTTAAATACGGTAACGCTGAGTTTGATTTAACAAAAGATTTAAATGTCATCGAAAAATCGATAGAACAATCAATAGATATCCGTAAAATTGATACTCCAAAATCACTACCTTCGTTTCAGCCTAAATATCCCCATTTAAGTATTGTTCAAATTCGGATTGAGTTTGAAAATGAACTATTTAAACTATTTCGAGTATCATTAAATGAATACCGTGGATTACAATCTTACAATATTGGTCTTTATTTAAGGGAAGATAGGGTTGTTGAAACCTTAGGTAAAGATATGATAAATATTGCTAAAGAATTCTTGCAGATCTCAAATAATATCATTCATTCTACAAAAGTATCAAACGAGATTATTGAGAGAGCGATTGCTATAGGATCAACATTGGTGACAGATATTCATTATAAACGAAAAGTGTATGAAATGGTCGATGATTTTAAGGGACATGGGCTATGGCACATGCATCGGCATTTGGATGAAGATGTACAAAAATATTACTTTTATTCTGCAGTTACAGCTTCATTACCCGAATTTGACTATAATTATGATATATACAAAGAAGCGGCAACCATATATACAGAGCAAGATCAAAAGTATCATGGTATAAATAGTAAATCAAAGATATATATATTATCCTTGGAAGAATTTATTATTTCATTAGAACATCGTGAGCATGAATTAAAAAGATTATTAGATTCACACAGTCAAAATTGGAATGATTTTGAAAAGGCCAATGAATGGCAATGGCCAAGTGATTGGGGACACCTTGGATGGACTGGTCCAATAATTCGTGATAGATTGAGCACCACTAAGGTAAGGGATGAACTAACAAAAACACAAACAACATTGAATTATTATCGGTCAAAACTTTTATTGCCAAAAAGTGTAAGTGAGGCATAATCGGGTAGCCGGGGGTTTTTCTCCCCCAGCCCCCACACCACCGGACATGCGGGTCCGCATCCGGCGGTTCACAGAAACTACCGGGCCGTAGCCGGGTAATGAATGTTTACCCACAGTTCTTTGACAGACACAAGTCCCAGATCCTTCAAGTATTGATTGGTCAGCCCCGATGTGGTTGCCAGCGAACGGGACATCCGCCAGAGACCTTTGTTGCTCATGCAAACCGGCACTGCAACAGATTGCGACACGCCGAGTTTGAGTAATTCACGGATTTTGGTTCGACGGTATCGCCACCGTTTCCAGCAGCAGAGCCGAATCCTGCGCCGGAGCCAAGGATCTATTGCCGGTATCGGTTCATAATATTCCGATATTCCGTAATAGTTCATCCAGCCTCGAACGTATTCAGCGAGCTTCCTCTGTCGGTACACCATGGAAACCGACCAGCTTCTGCCTGTCAGGCGTTTCACCCGTCTTTTAAATTCACGGAATGACGCTTCTGACCAGCATATCTTGGTCTTCCTGAATGTGAATCCAAGAAAGACCGACTTGTCGGTTTCACGTACCTGGCTTTTCTTCTCATTGATCTCGAGCTTAATCTTGCGTTCCAGAAATCTGCGAACGCTTCGCATGACACGTTCTCCTGCACTCCGGGACTTCACCAAAATGATGAAGTCATCCGCATAACGGGCAAAACAGTGTCCGCGTTTCTCAAGCTCTTTGTCCAGATCGTCGAGAAGAATGTTGGCCAGAAGCGGTGAAAGCGGCCCGCCCTGCGGAACGCCTTGCGGCGTTTTCTGCAAGCGGCCGTTTACCACAACACCGGCTCTCAGGTACTTTCCGATCAGTTGAAGCAGCCGCTTGTCACGGACTTTTCTGGAAACCCGATGCATCAAAACATCGTGGTTCACAGTGTCGAAAAATTTCGACAAGTCCATGTCCACGGCGATACGCTTCCTCTGCCGGATATACTCACGTACCTGATACACTGCATCCTTCGCTGACCTGCCCGGTCTGAATCCATAACTTGATTCCGAGAATTCGGGATCGAAGATCGGACTCAGTACCTGAGCGATGGCTTGTTGGATCAGCCGATCCAGCACAATGGGTATTCCCAACGGGCGGAGACCGCCTGTAGGTTTGGAAATCTCCACTCGCCGAACCGGCGAAGGTTGATACGTCCCTGCAAAGAGTTCTTCCCGGATACGGGGCCAGTTTTCCTTAAGGAATTCAGGGATTACTTCGATGGTTCTCCCATCAATACCCGGAGCGCCTTTATTGGCCTTCACCCGTTTCCATGCACGAAGCATGTTGGAACGGGAAAGTATCCGTTCAAGCAGGTTCACATTTGGGTCGGACTGTTCAGTGACGCGCCTCTTGTGTGCTCCTCCATTCGGATTCATAGCATCATGAGAGCTCATTGTTACTCCTTCCCTATTCTGTGTTTAGCCCTTCGGCGGGGTGAGGCTTCCCTGAAAAGGGCTCGTTTCCCATCGCCTACTATGGCTTCTGCTGACTTCTGTCCGATCTTCCTGTATGTTACCATACGGGACGCTTCCACTTGATACGAACGCATGCCGGACAGATCTCCCCGGATAAGGGCTGTGATCTTTCGCGATGCAACCGCAGCATTTACCATATCTCCTGAATCCAGGGCTTTGATATCTTGTGCTACCTTACCCGGAGACTTGGCCTTGTATGCTGTTTCTTTCCGTCGGCTCATCGCTTTGCTCTCCAGCTTCCTTCAGACAAAACCTCACGGTTTTGCCCTTGCTTTTGGCTAATACTTATGTCTATATTATTGATATAGACAGGATTCACATATAGGGGACTTACACCCCATAAGATCACGCCCATGCCGGGCGTACACAATGGTTTCCAGGGGAATTTAAACCGCAGACTTTTTTTGATAGTTTAACGTTTTTTGGAATTTCTTTTTCAAGGACAATTATCGATTGGTTTAAATCCCCTGAAACTGGCTGTTAGCATGTACTTACAGCATTTTTCGAATTAAGCAAGACATGGTCTTTTACAATTTAAATAAGGGAGTTTGATATGAACGAAAGAATATCTTCATCAACGCGCACGATAACTACCCTTCGTTGGGTTGCAAGGATTTTCGGAACATCTTTTGTAGCCTTATTCTTGCTTTTCTTCCTCGCAGAAAACATTGGAAAACGAGGAATAAGCGTTCCCGATATCGGTCACTTAGTAGTGACAATATTCTTGCTTCTGGGACAGCTCGGTATTCTCATTGCTTGGCGATGGGAGGGAATCGGAGGTATGTTGGCGGCAATCGGCATAATTCTTTCCTTTCTAATCAACGTCCTGTGGGTACATGCGGGGCAAAACCAGGGGATCTTCGTCTTAATTTGGTTATTACCGGCTTTCCTATTTCTATACTGCTGGTGGCAAACCAGAAAATACATTCAACCGGATGTTGTTAAGAAATGATCTTGATCATAAATTGTATCATATTAGCTATCTAATTTTTTGAAAAACTCAGATACATGCTAACGAACAAGAGCTGCACCGAAATTGAGTGATAGCGAAATTCCGTGTGCAGCGTGTGGTTGAACTTAGCCGGTTGAGTGGGGTGGTTACCCCCTATTTGGATTTTACATTTTTAGGGTTTTCTTTCGGCAAGACGAAAAGAGAAGCAAAAAATTAAGTGATCACCTATTTTCACGGTGATTTGAACAGTTTTAATCTAACATAAGCAACTTCGTTCTTTGTAAAAACATTTAAAATTCAGGTTCACGATATACGATCCCTGTTCCGGCCGTGGCGGATTTTTGATGTTTTGACATTTTTAACCATACTCATCATGGCGAGCCCCGGCATCGTGGAATTTCGTAAACAAAAACCAGCACACCACCACAGTCAGCCCTGTAGGGTGGGTCTTGACCCACCATCTTAAAATAGAGAAAATAATGTCAAACTATAGACCTACATTTTTACCTGGAGGAACATTCTTTTTAACCCTTGTTACCTACAAAAAACGTTCCTTTTTGACAACCGATCTTGCGAGAAAAATATTGAAACAGTCATGGCAGGATGTTCAAAAAAAAATGCCTTTTTCTTTGGAAGCTGTTTGCCTATTACCAGATCATATCCATTTATTAATCACACTGCCTGAAAATGATTCTAACTATTCTGAGCGAATAAAGATGTTAAAAAGTCTGTTTACAATCAACTTTATAAAGGCAGGCGGGTTTTCGAAACAGATCCCATGTGAAAAAAGGGGAAGCGGCTATATGGCAAACACGATTTGGGGAGCATACGATAAGAGATGAAGATGATTATGCATCCCATTTTCATTACATCCATTTCAATCCTGTTCATCATCAATTGGTTCAAAAGGTGATTGATTGGAAATGGTCGAGTTTTCGACGTTATGTGGAGAAAGGTATTTATTCAGAAACATGGGGTTCGGATATTGACCTGACTCAAATGAACATATCGCGGGTTGAATAATGGTGAGTCAAGACCCACCCTACAAGACTGGGCGGAGCTGTGAATGGATGATATCTTATTGATGGGCTACAGGAACATGCACAATTACTGGTCAATTCAGCAGGAAGTAAATAGAATTCTGTATAAATTGTGTGATTATAAAAAAGAATAACAGGCCACAGGTAAAGAGTAAGTTTGATGTTACAAACTCATCTTTGGGGATTTAATTGTATAGAACTATTAAAAAAGTTTTGGCATAGGTTTAGTTAGAAAAACTTATAAAAAAATTACCGCCACCCAAAGAATAGCTTCAATATTTACCTTAAATATTGAATTCAATAGAAAGAGGAGAACCAAAATGTTATGTCCAAGTTGTGGAAATTACAATTCTGATAATTCAGGACAATGCTCGAACTGTGGTTATAAATTTCATTTTGGACAATCGTATAATGATCCAAAAAAAATTAAATTTGTTAAGTGGTCATCAAAGATAAGTAAATTAAAAATCGCAAGATATCTTTTTGTGTCAATATTTTTAATTATTTTTGTTTTAATAATTTTATCATGGTTCGAAGCAATGTAAATCATTGCATAACAATCTTTTATAATGAATTTAAATTGACTGATGCTTTCAACTAGGTTAGTGATTGCTTTCAATTGTTGAGCATTTATCAAGTTCATGTGACACTGTTTTAACTGCTTAAATATGCATTAACTGTAATAACTTTAAAAAATAATATCATGAAAAAAATTATACTAAACCAATTAAAAAAACCTTCTGGTATAATTGGTAGATATGTTCTACCAATTTTATGGAATATTCGAAATAAGGCTTTGAATAATATTGCACTTTCAAGTTTCGATATAAATAATAACGACCGAATATTAGAAATTGGTATTGGTGGAGGTTATTTATTAGCTAAAATTATTCCTAGATTAAAAAACGGACATTATTGGGGGATTGATAAATCAGAAGAAATAATTAACTACTGTCAAAATAAATATAAAAAATATATAAAATCTAATCTATTAACACTTTCACAAATGGATTTAAAAGATTTAAAATATAATGATAATTTATTTAATAAAATATATAGTATTAATTCAATAATGTATTGGAATAATATTGAGAATATATTTCAGAGATTATATAGAATAGCTGACAATAATTGCTCTTTAATACTATGCTTTACATCGAATGAATCATTGAAAACCAGCCCATTCTTTAATAAAACCAAGCAATACCATTCACTTGAAAACATTCAAAATCAGATTATAAAATCTGGGTTTAAAAATGCAACCACCCAAAAATATCAAGATCGCTTTAGGTATTTTTATTGTATAACATCTCAAAAAATCAACTAACAC
>CAYUAG010000059.1:0-16150 GCA_964442615.1 uncultured bacterium | reverse complement strand
GATTAACTCAGACACAAAAGTGTACTATTAATTTGGAATTTTATGGTTGTGTAAAATCTTCATAATGGGAAAATGTTGATTGCTTTTATAAAAAAAACTAAATTCTAATAACATGATAGTATATTGCTTGAGATAGAAGACTTTAATTGAAAATTAAATTTAAATCTTCACACTATCTTGGTTTAAAATTAAAGGAAAAAAATGAAAAATAAAAAAATTATATTCGTTTGTGGTTTGCACAGAAGTGGAACAACCTTATTAACTCGGATATTATCCACTCATTCTGAAATTAGCGGATTTTCTGATACAGGAGTTTCAATGGATGAAGGTCAACATTTACAATCAATTTTACCTCCAGACTATCATCTTGGTGGTCCAGGTCGTTTTGCATTCCATAAGTATGGTCATCTTATTGAAGATGGTTTTTTCTCTCAACCGCAAAATTGTGAAAAATTACTGGCAGAATGGGGAAAACATTGGGATTTATCAAAAAAATTTCTTTTAGAAAAATCACCCCCCAATCTTATTCGAGCACGTTTATTACAACAGTTATTTCCCAATGCTCAATTTATTTTTATTATCAGACATCCAGTGGCTTCTTCTTGTGCAACCATTAAATTTAAAAAAGGTCTCCCCTTTATTTTTATCTTATGGCATTGGCTGGTAAGCCATGAGTTTATGCTGAACGATCTAGTGCATTTAAAAAATTTCTATATACTGCAGTATGAAGAATTTGTATCTAATCCAAAAAGCTGTTTGGAAAAAGTCAGTGATTTTTTAAATTTAAGTCATACTCAATTTAACTATGATCTAAAACATATTGACAGTGAGGTAAATACAAAGTACTTTAATAAATGGTTTACATTTTCAGTATTTTCCAAAAAATGGATGCAAATTTTGTTTGAAAAAAGATGCCGCATCTTTGGATATAGTTTAAAAAACCTGTATGATTACGAATCTATAAATTTCAACAAGAAATCCAAACAAATTGATTATTACCTTGGTAAAATACTCAATTCGGTACTGCTTTTAATCGGACGTTAAGGAATTATAGGAATATTCTGACTGAAAAATAAAGAAGTAATATTGACATTTATATTAAAAAAGTGTAAATAACAAGCATGAATCCCTTTAATTTCAAAAAATAATGAATTCTCACAATGCTGAAATTAAAAAAATACAATTACAATCATACCATCATACTCATATGTATACTTTATCTAAAAATACATGTTATTGCACCCAATTATATATGTAGAAATCAATGAGAGTTATCTTGAAGAAAAAATCATTCCACACGCACAAACTACTCCTGACTTTACTGATCATAGGATACTTTGAAACCCAAGTGGATGCCCAAAGTGTAGATCTCGTTTTTCAACGCATCTCATTTCAACAAGGTCTGTCACAGAGCATAGTACCCAGTATGGTCCAGGACAGCCGAGGATTCATGTGGTTCTGTACAGAAGATGGGCTCAATGTTTACAATGGATACGAATTCACTGTAATCCGAAACGATCCCGATGATCCCAACAGTCTAAGTTACAATCAGACAATCACCATTTACGAGGATAGAAACGGCAACCTTTGGATCGGTACCTTTAATGGGGGATTAAATAAACACGATCCCCATACAAAGGAATTCACACGTTATCTACACGACTCCAATGACCCTAACAGTCTAAGTAACAACATCGTTCGTGCTATCCACGAAGATCAAGATGGAAACCTCTGGATCGGTACTGAGAACGGGTTGAACCAATTTGTTGAAAGAACGACAGAAGACGGAAGATCGATCCCTGTCTTTATTCACTATGTTCACAATCCGAACGATCCCTATAGTCTGACTCACAACCTAGTTCGAACCATCTATAAAGACCTCAAAGGAACACTCTGGATTGGTACTGAGGGTGGATTAAATCAGCTTGTCCGAAAATCCACAGAAAACGAAAAATCAATAATAATGTTTAATCATTACCTAAACGATCCCCAAAACCTTAAAAGTTTAAGCCACAACCGCATCCGATCCATTTTTGAAGACCGCAAAAAAAACCTCTGGATTGGCACTGACAATGGACTGAACATGCTCGTCCTAGCTGACAACGAAAACACCAAATCCATATTTATTCGCTACCAGAACCTTCCCAACCATCCCTATAGCTTGAGTCATAATGAGGTCTACGCCATCTTTGAAGACCAGTCAGGTATTCTCTGGATCGGAACCAATGGTGGAGGTCTTAACCGGTTTGATCAGGATACTCAACACTTCATCCGGTATCAAAACGATCCTATGGATCTGAACAGTCTGAGTTACGATGAGATTCGCTCCATCTATGAAGATCGTTCTGGTATTCTCTGGATCGGAACCTATGGCGGGGGTATCAACAAAATCAATCCACGTACAAAACACTTTCTCCACTATAAACCCCATCCCAATGATCCCAACAGCCTGAATGAAGAAATTATCTGGTGTATTTATGAGGATCAGCAAGATATTCTTTGGATCGGAACTAACGGCGGGGGATTAAACCGGTTCGACCAGAAACAGAATCAATTCACACACTACCTTCACGACCCAGATGATCCCAAAAGTCTTTCCAGCAACATTGTCCGGCTTGTATTGGAAGACCACTCAGGTATGCTGTGGATTGGGACTCAAGGTGGAGGTCTAAACCAGTTTGATCCTGTTACCGAAGCCTTCACCCGCTTTCAAAGAAATCCTGATGATCCTACTAGTCTTAGCAACAATAATATCCGTACTCTCTATGAAGACAGCTCTGGTAAGCTGTGGATCGGAACCCAGGGTGGAGGATTAAACAAACTCATTCCCAGTACGAATCCGAATGTCCCTCCTACCTTCATCCATTATCGTCACGACCCCAAAAATCCCCATAGCCTGAGCAATGATTTCATCCGGGTGATCTTTGAAGACCGGTCAGGTTTATTCTGGATCGGAACCCTTGGCGGTGGTCTGAATAAATTCAATCGAGAAACCGAGACCTTCACCCACTACCGGGCTGATCCCGACCATCCCTACAGTCTAAACAATGACTTCATCTTCTCTATGTATGAGGATAAATCCGGAATTCTCTGGATTGGTACCTGGGGAGGTGGTCTCAATCGATTCGATCCAGCCAAAGAGACCTTTACCCATTACACAGAAAAAGACGGACTTCCCAACAATTCTATCTATGGCATCTTAGAGGACAAGCAAGGCCACCTCTGGTTCAGTACCAACAACGGACTCTCAAAATTCAATCCAGAAACAGAAATCTTCAAAAATTACACAGTCACCGACGGACTCCAGAGCAATGAATTCAATGGAGGATCTTATTTTAAAAACCGGAGTGGTAAGATGTTTTTCGGCGGTATCAACGGCTTTAATGTTTTCTACCCGGAAAACATCAAAGACAATCCCCACATACCCCCGGTGGTGATCACTGCCTTTAAAAAAATGAACCAGGAAGTACGATTCAACAAACCCATCTCAGAGATCGAAGAACTTAGACTCTCCTACCGGGACTATATCTTCTCCTTTGAGTTTGCTGCCCTGGACTACACAGCCCCAGAGAAAAACCAGTACGCATACATAATGGAAAGTTTAGACAAGGACTGGATTTATACAGACGCCTCCAAGCGCTACACCAGTTATACCACCCTAGCTCCAGGGAAGTACGTCTTCCGGGTCAAGGGTTCCAACAATGACAGCGTCTGGAACGAAAAGGGTGCGTCTGTCAATATTACTATCACTCCACCCTTCTGGAAAACCTGGTGGTTCCAAACTATCACAGGTACCTTCCTGGTTGGACTCGTACTATTTATCTACCGCTGGAGACTCAAAGACGTACGCATGATTACTGAATTAAAAACTGCCCACAACGCCCAGATGTCCATCATGCCCCAATCCGATCCCCAAATCCCAGGCTTCGAAATTTCAGGGGCATGTATCCCGGCCAATGAAGTTGGGGGTGATTTTTTTGATTACCTCTGGTTTGACCGAAAAAAGACACGCTTTGGCATCGTCATCGGGGATGTGTCTGGAAAAGCCATGAAAGGTGCCATGACTGCGGTTTTGGCCAGCGGGATGATTTACTCAATTATCCGAAACAATGCCTGTTCTGTCCAGGAAATCATGACCCGGCTCAACCATCCAATGTACGAAAAAACCGATAAACAAATGTTCGTCGCCCTCTGTCTGACCTGCCTGGACTTGAAAACTAAAAAATTGACACTCTCGAACGCTGGCCTAAATGAACCCCTTCTCAAATCCAGTAGTTCCGTTTCTTTTATAAAAGCTGCCGGATCCAAGTACCCGCTGGGCATGGTGAAAAATAACATATACAAGGAAAAATCTCTATTCCTCCATCCCCAGGATGTCTTTATCCTCATCTCTGATGGAATTATTGAAACTCGCAACTACGCCAAAGAGCTATATGGAGAGAACCGATTACAAAATCTGCTCAACCGACTCAATACAGCCACTCTGTCAGCCAAAGAAATCAAAACTCGAATCCTCGACGACATCAGATCCTTTTCCAGCTCAGCAACCCAGAACGATGATATGACCCTTGTGGTTGTAAAAGTCACCCCATAGCCCTAGATTTAATTGATCACTCTGGGATTCTGTACTCGTGTGACCAGTTGAGGCTGACCCACAATTTATTGCTTATCATTTTGTATTAACTCCCACTGCTGTTGGATTTTAATACACTTTAAGAACTCCTTCTCTATTAAATATTGTCTTTTGCCGCAAAGACAGGAACTTCTACACGACATAAAAATGTTCGGTGTTTCAGTTATCATTTGGTGTGTTGCATATAAGGCATTATCTGATGGAACCGTTTAAGAATTCTTAAAATACTTAAGGTGAAGCCCATAGAGGGGATAAATTCCATCCGAATACTTTTTTCTTGAAAGAGTAGCACTTTTAAGCAATCTGTTTCAAAGGGAGATCCTAAAATAAATCCTTTAGTAAGGACTACTGTTTTCGAAAATTATAATAATTTTGAAGGTCCACATCGAAGAATATATCAAGTATTTCCCATGGGATATAAACCTCAGCTCCATGGAAAAGTGTTAAAATTCCCGATCCTTGGTGGTTTGTGTCACCATTACATTCGTAGCGTAGCGTAATGAATAGACTTTATCCTTCCCACGCCCGAGAAATTAATATTATTACACTTCTCCCCTGGTGAACTAACCATGCACTCGATCTTTTTATATTGTCTTTTTTAATATAGATGAATTTTTTAAGGTTAAATTAATTCACTACTTTTTTTTGAGGTGGGATGCGTCAAATTTAGGTAACCTATAAACTTAAATGTTTATTAGATACTTCCAACCGCAACCCTTCGCTCTAAATCCTGTCAGGATTTATCCCGCTTCCGGTTGGACAGCAAGATAACATCCCGCAAGTCCCGGATATTCTTTGCTGCCAGCCACCGCTTTTCAAAATCAGTCTCATGCACCAGATGGGCAATGGCCATAAGTGCCCGCAAATGATAGTTCCGCTCGTCAAGTGTCCCTGCCATGGCGAAAAGTGTATGGACAGGATCCAGAGATCCGGAAAATATTAAACCGGACTTGCATCGCACAGGCAGAATGGCAAACCGATGTTCTCCCGGAACAATGATATGGGGAATGGCCAGGCCCGGGCGGATGACTGTTCCCGATTGACCTTCCCGTTTCAAAAAAAGACTGTACAACTCCGATGATTTTACATCGAGCTGGGAGGCGAGAATGTCTGAGATCCCTTGCAACACCTGGTCCATAGGTCGGGATTCATCCAAATCGAGAATCACACTCTCCTTGATGAGCCGATCGAAACGGTCTTCGATAATTTCATCCCTTTCGATCACAATTTCCTTCAACTCCTCTTCCAAGGATCGTGTTTTCATCTCTTTAGCTGTGATCCGTTCAACAATATGCATCAGTGCCGATGTCCGATTTACTTTATCTTTGGAGTAAAAACGGTAACACATCCAACCCAAAAGAAAAAAACCAACACTGAGAAAAATGGGAATTCGCCCCATCTCGATAAGCAGGAACGAGTATGAAATCAAGGCAAAGGCCGGTAACCATGGGTAGAGGGGCACCTTAAACTTTGGTCGGTAATTTTTAATATGACTTTCCCTCATGACAATGACCGAAACATTGACCATCATGAACAAGAGTATCATTAAGGTGGATGCCGTTTTAACCAGATCCTCAATGCTGAGGAAAAGAATGGAGGCAATCATGAAACCACTGGTAATGAAGATTGAAAGATAAGGCGTCTTCAGGCGGGTGTGGATATGCGCAAATACCTTGGGCAAAAGTTGATCCCGGCTCATAGCCAGGGGTGTGCGCGATGCCGACATAATGCCCGCATTGGCTGTAGTGATAAAGGCCATAATGGCAGCTGCTGCCAGGGCGATTCGTCCTGCTTGTCCCAAAACCTGCTCCGCACCTAAGGATAGGGGAATCAAGGAATTCTTGAGGTTTCCTCCGTCGACAATGCCTACAGTAATGGCTACAGTTAAAATATAAAGTAAGGTGACCACGCTAAATGAAAGCATCATGCCCAGGGGAATGTTGCGTGATGGCAACTTGACTTCTTCTGCAATGGATGCGATTTTTGTCAATCCGCCAAAGGAGACAAAAACCAGACCTGCTGTGGTCACCAAAGACCAGACGCCTTTGGGCATGAATGGCGTATACCGCTCCGGTTGTGTGGAAATAAAACCCCGTCCAATATACATAATTAAGATAACCAGAAGACAAAAGATCAGAATGACTTGAACACGTCCAGCCATTTTAACGCTGAAAATATTCAAAAAGGTAAAAACAAGACATGCTGAAATGGCGATTATTTTGATCTGAACAGGTGTCACATGAGGCATTATCAGAATAGCAAAGGCGCCAATGCCCACTAATGCGAATGCACTCTTGAGGCTCAGTGAGAACCAGTTGGCGAATCCACCAAAAGTGCCAAGCACCGGCCCTAAGCTACGATCGATAAAAAAATAGGTGCCCCCTGAACGGGGCATGGCAGTCGAGAGCTCGGCCTTGGCCATCAGGCTGGGGATGATGAGAAGCGCGGCCAGAATATAGGCCAATATCATGGCCGGACCCGCCTTGGCAAAGGCAAGTCCCGGCAGGACAAAGAGGCCCGAACTGATCATGGCACCGGAAGAGATGGCAAAAACGTCGGTTAAGCCGAGAACACGTTTAAGTCCCATAAACTAATATCCCATATTAATTCTATAAAAAATATTAATCAGGATTTGTTTGAATTATAATAGCAATTTAATATTTGATGCTGAAAATTACAAGCGAAAGTAGTTTTTTTAGATTCGTTTGGTGACAGATTACTCACTTTTCTAATCGGTGCTATCTTCTCTACACTAGCTCCCACTGCTGCAGGATCTTAATAAGCCTCAAGAGCTCCTTCTCTATTATATATTGTCATATGCCGCAGAGACAGGAGCCTCGGTGGGGCATAAAATTAATTTTTTCTTCTTGACATTCCCCTTACATTTTTTTATCATTAATCATCAATTATACTTTTATTATCATAGTTTAGGTAAATGACCTTTTAAATAATTACAATTTAATAAAAAATATAAACAATTGCACTTAGACATTCAATTCATGGGTGTATGTTCAATTGAATATATACATCCGTTAAATACAAAATGCTTATAAATAAATTACAGTTTATTAATAAGAGGAAATATTTTTATGAAAAAAACCATAATTGACTCTGAAATTCTACCAATAAGATTTGACATAAAAATATTATATGTATCATCTCTTATCATATCATTCATGGTCGCAATTATCAGTATTATTGGAATCCTATATCAACATAGCTTATATCCCACAGAAAACTTATTACACTCTTTCCTTGCTAACGACATTGTAAACCTAATCGCCGGATTACCATTACTGCTTATTTCGATAGGGCTCACTTGGCGAGGTAAGCTTATAGGTTTACTTTGCTGGCCTGGAGCAATTTTTTATGTATTATATGTATATTTTCCCTACATCATTTGTGTTCCATTTAATATTCTTTTTTTACCATATCTTATTCTATTCTCCTTGAGTATTTACACATTAATTGGGATCATAGTAAGTATTGACGGTAATGCTGTCCGTAAACATGTATCAGACATTGTGCCAGCCAAAATCTCAGGAGGTATTCTCATTGGACTATCAATCCTTATTGTTTTAAGGCAGACAGGTCTAATTATCAATGCACTTATAAACCAAACGTTAATCGATCCACAAGAACTTGCTCTCTGGATTGATGACTTATGTATTGCAAGTCCGGCAATGCTCATTAGTGGTTTCTTTTTGTGGAAAAAGAAACCTATTGGGTATGTTGTTGGTGCAGGATTTTTTATTGTTTATGGAGTTCTATCACTTGGATTAATCTCCTTTTTAATCATTCAATCTCATTTAAAAAATACACCTATAGAGTTAATTGCCATTGTTATTCTTGCTCTTATGGCTGTAATTTGTCTTATACCGTTTTCATTTTTTGTTCGAAGTTCAAATAAAATAATAAATAAATAGTATTAATTTTGTATGATAAATGAAATTCAAACCAGTTGAATACATAACTAAATCAGGAAAAAACATAATAATAAGAGAGGTGAGAACCTCAGATTCAAAAAAAATTATTAATTGTGTAAAGTCTTATCTGAAAAGCGGCTTTATTCCTTTAACACCTGATGAGTTTAATCCAACCTTAAACGAACAAATACAATGGATTAATGAACACATAAACGGTAAAAACGATTTGCTTCTGATTGCTGAATATAACAGCGAGATTATTGGTAATATTGACTTAACCATCAATCATAGACAGATGTTAAAACATACTGGATATATCGGAATGGGAGTCCATGAAGATTGGCAAAATCAAGGAATTGGAACTGCTTTAATGGAAAAAATTATTAACTGGAGTGATAATAATCCAGAGATTGAAATATTATGGTTACAAGTATTTGGGAATAATGAAGCAGGTATTAATCTCTACAAAAAATTTGGGTTTATAGAAGAAGGAAGACAAACAAGTTTCATAAAGAGTCCAGAGGGTGAATATATTGATAACCTGATAATGACCAGAAAAACAATAAACCGCTAACACCCGATCATACGCATTGCAGGGGATTGTGCTAAATTTGAAACTATGAACATTAAAGAAGTATACTAAAGGAAAATGAAAATCTTAAACAGATATTGGAAAGTTTATAGTATTTTAAATAAATAAAAAATACGTTGTAACAAAGGCTATAAATAATAGTGGAATATGTGGTATATCAAGCGTTTTAGCCCCTATTAAAATATATGCTAATTTTACAAATCATCACTTTGCACTCCGCTACTATCCATAACCTTAAACATTGAATTTCATTAAAGGAGAACAGATTATGACCAGAAGTTTTAAAAATTTATTATTACTTTTACTTTTGATTTTCTTATCGACATGTGTGAAGGCTGAGGACACGAATTATAAAAAAAATTATGAACAAATTATTACCAGAACTGAATGGTTTAGACAAGCACGTTTTGGAATGTTTATTCACTTTGGTGCTTATGCAGTGGCAGCAGATGGTGAATGGGTCAAGTCGAATGAAAAAATGACAACTGAGCAATATCAAAAATATGTTGATGCTTTTATGCCTTCGAATTACAATCCCAAGGATTGGGCAGCCTTAGCAAAAAAGGCAGGAATGAAGTATGCAGTGATGACTGCCAAACATCATGACGGATTCTGTATGTTTGACAGCAAACTAACTGACTATAAAATTACCAATAATATTCCCGGACGGGATTTTATCAAGGAGTATCTGGAAGCATTTAGGGAACAAGGTTTGAAAGTTGGTTTATATTATTCATTAATTGATTGGAACCACAAGGATTACCCCAATGTTGGCAACCATCCGATGAGAGACAATAAAGCATGGGACCAGAAGCAATACGATTGGGATAACTATCTTGATTACATGCATAGGCAAATTGAAGAATTAATGACCCAATACGGTACAATCGATATTTTGTGGTTAGACTATTCATTTGATGATTATAGTGATAAAAAATGGAAGGCCTCTGAATTAGTTCCAATGATAAGAAAACACCAACCAAATATTATTTTGAATAATCGATTGACCATAAGTCATGGTATCAGTAATAAGGAAAGGGAATTTACAGGATATGGAGATTTTGAAACACCGGAACAAGGAATCCCAGAAAAAGGTCTTGTTGACAGTTATGGAAATCCTATTCCCTGGGAAACCTGTTTAACCCTGAACAATAATTGGGGATACTCTTCTGTTGATAACCAATGGAAAAGTCCAATAATGATTATCCATGCTTTGGTTAACTGCGTCAGTAAAAACGGTAATTTATTACTAAACATTGGGCCTGATTCACAAGGTACCATTCCCTATCCTTCAAAAAAAATATTAAGTGAGGTTGGTGAATGGATGTCTATAAATGGGGAAAGCATCTATGGTTGTAAAAATACGATCTTACCAAAACCAGAATGGGGATATTTAACCCAAAAAGATAATTTCATATATGCGCATTGGACTAATCCCATCATAGGACACATTAATATTAAAAATTTTTCCGATAAAGTTGAGAAAGTGATTATCCTGCATAATCAAGAAATAGCACCAACTTCCACAAAGTGGTGGGGAAATTATGATGAAGGAAACTTTTTCATCAATGTTCGAGAACCAACCTATGGAACCTATATTTTACCTGATGATAGAAATACTGTACTTAAGATAATTTTAAAAGAATAGCCGAATCCAAACATTATCTACCTAATGATGGATATAGTGAAAATTTGAGCGGATTAGTACCAGTGCAACTTTATTAAGTTGATACAGAAACGCCCGCAAATATTCGCTGAACATATTTTAACCTAACTTTGAAATCAAGGCACAAAATTAATGCATTTAAAAAGAGAGAAAAATGAAAAAAAATATTTTACTAATAGTATTATTTGGTATTAAAATCAGTTGTTTTTCACAAGCAGTTTATGAAAAGGAACGATATGTGCCAGAAACGAATTCTGCTGTTATTGAAAAAATAAGCCAGTGGCAAAATATCAAGTTTGGACTACTTATGCATTGGGGACCATATAGTCAATGGGGTATTGTTGAGTCATGGTCCCTATGCCCGGAAGAGTATGGGTGGTGTGAGCGCAAAGCAGGTTCGAATCCTGAAAATTATTATGCCTATAAAAAGGAATATGAAGAACTGAAAAACACATTCAATCCTCTAAAATTCGATCCCTACATCTGGGCAAGTGCTGCTAAATATGCAGGAATGAAATATGTAATCTTTACCACAAAACATCACGACGGCTTCTGTATGTTTGATTCAAAATACACCACTTATAAAATAACTGATCCTAACTGTCCTTTTTCTACTAATCCTCGTAAAAATATTACCAAAGAAATTTTTGAAACATTCAGAAAAGAAGGTTTCTGGACTGGAGTATATTTTTCTAAGCCAGACTGGAATTCTCCTTATTATTGGGATCCAAAATATCCTCCCCGCGATAGAAATGTAAATTACGAACCTGAGGCTAATCCTGAAAAATGGAATAAATTTATTGATTTTACCCATAATCAAATATTAGAATTATTATCTGATTATGGCAAGATTGACATCTTGTGGTTAGATGGCGGTTGGATTGCCAAAAAGACCAAAAAAGCAATTACACAATGGTATGACCAACAACTAAAAAATTCAAAAAATGGCTATGTAAAGCACCGAATCATCAATCAGGATATTAAGATGGATGAACTCGTAAAAAAAGCAAGAGATAAACAGCCTGACCTTATAGTTGTAGACCGTGCAGTACATGGTAAAAATCAAAACTACCTCACTCCGGAAAATCGTATTCCTGAAAAACCTTTACCCTATCCTTGGGAATCTTGTATAATATCAGGCGGTGGCTGGTCACATACCAAAGACGCAGAATATCTGAGTGGTAGAGAAGGTGTGCAAATGTTGGTGGACATTGTTGCCAAAGGTGGAAATTTATTATTAAATATTGCTCCTACTCCGGAAGGAGAATGGCAACCAGGAGCTTACGATTTATTACAAGAGTATGGTGATTGGATGAAGATAAATAGTGAAGGAATCTACAATAGTAAAGTTCTGGAGCCATATAAAAAAGATAATATTTGTATGACTCAACAAGCTAATGGGAATGCATATTTTTTCTATCTAGGTGAAGAAAAAAAAATAACCATGCCTGCTGAAATTATTATTAAATCACATCAACCTGTACTCTCAGCTACTGTCACACTTCTGGGAGTAAAAAAAGCTTTGAAGTGGGAATTGGAAGGAAGTGGATTTAAAGTTATAATTCCTGATGAGATAAGAAATAATCCATCATGCAAGTTTGTATGGACAATCAAAGTTTCACAGATAAAATAGTGTTTCAATCACATCAAGACAGATGAAAAATATTGAAAGAGAGAAAACCCGGAAGCTAACAACAGCTCATACCCCATGCCGGCAGATGTAATAAATTGAAAATTATGAATATAAAACATAGATTGAACTAGGCTGAAATAGTGCAAGAAATCCCGTACTGCCATATCATCAACCAGTCACATTACCAGCAAATTAAAATTGAATATAAGGAAAATATACTAATGAAATACATTATTAATACTTTGTTTATACAACTGTTTTTACTAAGCCTAAGCAACGCTCAGGTTTCACAGAGTATATATTTTCAGGGCTATGAAAAAACAATTCATGGATTCACATTCAATTATCATTCTCCATTGCCCGAAGTTAATTCTTCATTACTTGTACGGGCAAGAAATGACTTTCACCCTATTGAATGGGAAACAGAAACTATTTCCGAAGACTATGAGCGGGACTTTGCTTCATTTGTTTGGATGTATGGTATGGATACCGATGCAAAAAGCTATGATTTTGATTTATTTGTTAACGGAGAAAAATACCTGACGTTTTCAAATCCTGCTAGTAATGAAAAGTCTGAATGGAGCATTAAAGGAAAAAATGGAGCTAAACTGACATTTAATGTTACCTTGATTGACAAATATAAAGATCAGATGGGATTTGCCACACTAAAACTTCCCAAATCAGCTATAAGCCCCGGTAAACCTGTAATCCTTAAAATTGATGGAGAGGATGCTGGTAGTAACATCTGGTACATGACTTTTAAAGCTAATATTCAGGAACAAATATCCGTGTTACAAGAAAATGTGGTAATAAATGATAAAGGACAGCTTTATCATCTTGCCAGATTTGATTTTACTCATTTAGGAGAAGAAACTACCGGAACAGTTACTGTTGATAAAACAAAAGAAAGTATTATTCTAAAACCCGGATATAATTCTCTTGAATTAATGCTTCCAAAAGTAGATGAGCCTACAAAATATTCAGCTAAAATAAAGATAGGCAAGAAACCAGTAGTAGAAAAAAAATTTATAATGCAGCCGGTTAAAGAATGGACTGTTTATCTGGTTCAGCATACCCATACTGACATCGGGTACACACGTCCGCAAACCGAGATATTACCAGAGCATCTACGATATATTGATTATGCTTTGGATTTTTGCGATCAGACAGCTAATTATCCGGATAATGCCAAATTCCGCTGGACTTGTGAAGCCTCCTGGACTGTACGTGAATATTTAAAGAGCAGGCCAAAGGAACAAATAGATAGATTAATAAAACACATTAACCAAGGAAGAATCGAAATAACAGCTATGTTTTTCAATTATTCTGAAATTGTTGATGAAACTTGCCTGGCAGCACAAACCAGAACACTTAGTCAATTTAAAAGTAAAGGCATTAATGTTTCTGCTGCTATACAAAATGATGTGAATGGTATCGGCTGGTGTTTAGCAGATTATTTTCAAAAAACCGGTGTGAAATACTTGATAATGGGACAGCATGGCCATCGTGCAAGAGTCCCTTTTGATATGCCCACTGCTTTTTGGTGGGAATCTCCTTCAGGAAAAAAATTATTAGCTTTTAGAAGCGAACATTATATGCATGGTAACACCTTAGGTCTTACATCAGGTAATGTCACGGTTTTCAGAAAAAAACTTTCAAGTTACTTAGGAAAACTTGAAGGTAAAGGCTATCCCTTTTTGCATACTGCCTTTCAGTTTTCCGGATATATAACTGATAATTCTCCACCATCAACCATCGCTTGTGATATGGTTAAGGAATGGAATGAGAAATATAAATGGCCAAAATTAAAAATTGCTGTGGCCAGCGAATTTATGAACTACCTGGAAAAAAATCATTCAAAAAGTTTACCTGTCCAAAAAGCTGCCTGGCCCGATTGGTGGGCTGATGGTATTGGCTCTGCAATGATTGAAACTAAAGCTGCCCGTACTACTCATTCTGATATGATTGCAAATACCGGTTTATTATCTATGGCGAAGTTATTGGGAGCTCAACTTCCTGAAGATTTGAACAATGATATTACTGTTGTACAAGATGCTTTATTGTTTTACGATGAGCATACCTATGGAGCAGCAGAGAGTATTAGCGATCCATTGGCAGAAAATTCTGTGATCCAGTGGAACGAAAAAGCTGCCTATGTATGGGATGCTGTAAAAAAGTCGAGAATGCTTAGGGAAAAGGCTATGGGATATATACAGCCTTATATTGATAAATCAGAGGTGCCTTCTATCGTGATTTTCAATACGCTGAATTGGAAACGTTCCGGTTTGGTTACTATATATATAGACCATGAGATATTGCCAAATAATAAAAAATTTAAAATTTCAGATTATCAGAAAAATGAAATAGCAGCTCAGGCACTAAATAGTAGAAGCGACGGAACCTATTGGGGACTATGGGTTGAAAATATCCCAGCAATGGGGTATAAATTATACAAAATAGAAGTAAGCGATGAAAACAGAATTGTTAATAATACTAAGCCCTTCGAAAATATCTTTGAGAATGATTTCTATAAGTTAGAACTTGATGCTAAAAAAGGAGTTATTACAAGCCTTTTGGATAAAGAATTACAACTGGAATTACTTGAAAAAAGTGATACTATGAAAATGGGACAGTTTATTTATGAGAAACTGGCTAACAGGCATCAAATGGAACGTTTTACCTACAATAAAATCGATACGGTTTATGTACCTATGGAAGGAGAAAGCTATAACATGATCGATGTTGAAATTTTAAATATTGAGCAGGGGCCTGTATGGAAGAGCCTGTATATTCATGGGAATATACCTGGGTGTGCTGATAACCGTGGGGTAAACATGGAAATTCGATTGTATAATAAAGAAAAACGAATAGAAATTCATTACAATATGCATAAGCTTGCTGTAACTACTCCTGAAGCTGTTTATGTGGTATTTCCTTTTAATATGCCGGAAAGTAAACTTTTTTTTGAAGCTCAGGGAGGTACGGTTTCTCCGGGAAAGAATCAACTGGAAGGAACAGCCTCTGACTGGAATACAATTCAAAATTTTGCATCTGTTCGAAATAACAATGCACAAGTAGTATTTGGTAGTAATGATATTCCTTTAGTACAATTTGGAGCTATTAATACCGGTAGGTTTTATTATAAGCATCAACCGGAAACATCACATATTTATTCATGGGTACTAAACAATTACTGGACTACAAATTTTAGAGCCAGTCAGGAAGGAGAAATGAAATGGAGTTATTTTATTACTTCATCCAAGGATAATTCTAATGCTTTTGCCACACGCTTTGGATGGGCTAGTCGTGTACCCTTGTTAACAAGGGTGCTTCCTGCTGGAAAAGAAGAAGCTGAAATTACTACTCAATCTCTTATTGATATTGGTATTTCAAACATTTTATTAGTAAGTGCAAAACCAGCTCAAGACGGAAATGGAATAATTCTTCATTTACGAGAAACAAAAGGAGAGAAGGCTGTAATTAATATAAACAAAATTGTTAATCCAAATAATTTTAGCTCTGTATCAGAAGTTAATGTATTGGAGGAAGAACTAAAAAAGATCAAGGGCAAACTAATATTAAAGCCTTATGAAACGAAATTTATGAAACTAAAGAATTAAAATATTAGTACACCTAAATTATAAAATTTATATGTTTTTATTGTAATAATTAATGACCAGCCACTAACATAACGGTATAG